>NZ_JAILWL010000042.1 GCF_025698965.1 Roseibium sp. | reverse complement strand
GCACCTTGTTCTTTTCACTGCCGGCCTGCTCGCGCGACATTTCGCCTTCGTTGACCGCGCGCTGCAGGAGAAGCCAGGACGCAAGCTGCATCAGCCGGGTCGTAAGACGCATGGATTCGGTTGCATAGGCAAGGGAAGCCGGACGTGGCAGGTCTTTTGCTTCTTCGCGGCCGCTGCCGTCCAGATAAACCGCTGTTTCCTCAACAAGCGACATGCCTTCCTGAAACAGATTCTGGAAGCTGTCCGAATTGGCAAGATGATGAGCGATGTGCACAGCGTCAGCAGGGCCGACTTTTTTGCTTTCTTCCGTCATGAGATTACTACGCCTCAACTACTCTTCCGGTTTGACCCATTTCTCTTCTTGAACTGTCCCGGGATAATACATCCCGTTTCAGGTGTTCCTTTTTGGAACGGAGCGGATCCTCGTACCGAATATCAAGCAAGCAGTATGCCAGTTTGATCGGAGGGCGGCCTTTAACCAGAACATCAATACGATACTATGAGGGGCCGCCAAAAAAAAGAGCCGCACGGTTGCGGCTCGAAGTCTTTAACAGGGAGGCGTCAAACAGAGTGGACAGGAGCCACTCACATCCAGATGACTGGATACCTAAATTTATACTTTGGAAAGATTAACGAGAGGTAAACGAGTAAAAATTTACCTACCGCATTAACCTCACTATGCGGCAGGATATTAAGTTTGTTTTTTAATTGTAATTATTCGCAATGTTACTTCTGGAAGAACGAGTTTGCAGCATCGCGAATATTTCCACGTTGCTCCAGTTCATTCCGAGTGCGGTTAATCTCCTCGGTTAATGCGTCGATGCGCTCGGTTAACTCTCCTTCCGACAAACGGGACAAATCCTGACCGACCGTGATCGCTCCGGTTTCCGATTTCTTGGGGACATCATCCTCAAACAGACTCATTGTTTCGCTCCCTGAAGTGTGACACTCAATACTTGGTCGGATCGATTTTTGACCCGGTTTCATTCAATTATTCTGGCCGCGAATTCAAAATAGGTAAATCCTGTTTCCTGTCAGAAACAGATGACCCGCCGGTCCCGTATTGAACCAGAAGGAATACGTTCCATGCAAAACTTGCCGGAAACCATGTCCGCGATTGCAATTTCAGTACCTGGAGATCCGGATGTTCTGAAACTTGAAACGCGGCCCATGCCGGCTTTGGAGCCACATGAGATCCTGATCCGTGTTGCCGCAGCCGGAGTGAACCGGCCGGATGTCCTGCAGCGAAAGGGAGCTTATCCGCCGCCCAAAGGGGCATCCGATCTTCCCGGGCTGGAAGTTGCGGGAGAGGTGGTTGCTTGTGGTGCAGATGAGGTCAGGCACAAGATCGGCGATAAGGTGACCGCACTGGCGCCAGGTGGCGGCTATGCCACCTATTGCAAGGTACCTGCCGGTCATGCACTGCCGATTCCTGCGGGATTGTCTATCGTGGAAGCCGCGGCAGTTCCCGAAACATTCTTCACGGTCTGGACCAACGTATTCGATCGATGTGGGCTTTCTGCCGGTGAACGTTTTCTGGTCCACGGCGGGACGTCCGGAATCGGGACAACTGCCATTCAACTGGCAAAGGCCTTTGGCGCTGAAGTCTTTACGACCGTGGGCTCCGAAGACAAAGCCGACGCCGTTCGTCAACTCGGCGCAGATCATGTCATCAATTATCGTGACCAGGTGTTTGAAAAGTCCATTCTGGAAATCACCGACGGCAAGGGTGTCAATGTAATCCTGGATATGGTTGGTGGCGACTATGTCGAACGGAACTGGAAGGCGGCCGCGGTCGAAGGGCGTATCTGCCAGATTGCGACATTGAACGGTATTGCGGAGAACGTGAATTTTTCCCGGTTGATGGTGAAACGCCTGACCCATACCGGATCCACGCTCCGGCCGCGAAGCGATGCCTTCAAAACCGCAATCGCTGAAAACCTGGAATCCAGTGTGTGGCCGTTGATCGAATCGGGGAAGGTCAGGCCAGTGATGGATTCAACGTTTCCGTTCGAGGAGGCGGCAGAAGCGCATCGGCGGATGGAAAGCTCCGGCCATATTGGAAAAATTGTGCTGACCATGGACTGATGAGACCAGGCGCCAGCAAAAAATACGTTACCTGCAAGAAAGGAGAGAGCAGGCGCTCATTCGATTTCAAGCGCTTGCCCGATTTCCTGATCTTTAGGTAGCCTACACAGCTCCCTAATCCAGAATTTACCACCCGGCCATCCCAGTGCTCTGAATAGTGCAAAATTTGGCCGTTAAAGTCTGTAAACGCATCGAATTTATTCAGCGTCTTCATACTCAAATACGTCTTCAACCGTCCGATCAAACATTCGCGCAATCTTGAATGCCAGCGGTAATGACGGATCGTATTTTCCATTTTCGATTGCGTTGACGGAATTCCTTGAAATACCGAGCTCTTTGGCGAGATCGGCCTGTGTCCAGCGTCGTTCTGCGCGCAAAACCCGAATACTATTTTTCATCTTTGTTTCAAGTGCCTGCGCCGATTACCTTTTTGATACCCACCAAACCGAATGGCTGATCATGAATACGGCACATAAGGTCACAAGGGAAAATGTCACACCCAATCCGAAGCCAACAGTGGCAGGTGATAGTCCGCTTCCCGAATATGCCGCAATGCTTGTGATTGCACGCTGAATGTCCGGAGTTGCAATCATCAGCATCACAAAAGCGAGGGTCAGAGGAACTCCAACTCCGCTCGCGACCGCGAGAGCGTATCTTATGCTTGCTGATTTCAGTTCATCAGGTCCCCGAAAAATTGAGATGAAAATCCATGCCGACCACATGACACACAAGGTCACAAATATCACGTTTGCAATAAATGGGGGGGTGGAGACAAAAAAATAAACGGCGCCAGGGAAAATGATGACGAAGGCCACTATTTGAGATTTTGCAGAGATCGACATGAAAAGTTTCCTTATCAAAAGGACAAGTTAGCTTGTCATTTATTTTGACCGGGTGTCAAGTGTTTCGTCGCATGAAAAGCTATTTTGAAAGAAACGCAGCTAAGGTTCGCAACCTTGAATCCTTTCGCGGAAAAGCAAAAGTGCAAACACATTTGCGTTTCCGCCACGTTCGGATTATATTCCGGCCACTTCCCATGAAATAGAGATGGAACACCGCTTTTTCGCCCCGCCGGGCGGGGGAGCAGACGAGAGGAATTTACCCGATGGCGAACACGCCGCTTATGCCGAAGGCAACCGCCGTCTGGCTCGTTGACAATACAGCGCTCAGCTTCACGCAGATTGCAAGCTTCTGCAAATTGCACCCACTGGAAGTCAAGGCGATTGCCGATGGTGAAGCTGCGCAGGGGATCAAGGGTCTCGACCCGATCCTGACTGGCCAGCTGTCGCGCGAAGAAGTCGAAAAGGCGCAAAACGACCCGAATTATCAACTGAAGCTGCAAGGGTCGAAGGTTGTTGTGCCGGAATCCAAGCGCAAAGGGCCGCGCTATACCCCGGTCTCCCGTCGACAGGATCGGCCGAACGCCATTCTATGGCTCGTGCGCAACCATCCGGAGCTGAAAGATGCACAAATCATGCGTCTTGTTGGTACGACCAAGCCGACGATTGCTGCTATTCGGGAGCGCACGCATTGGAATTCCGCGAACCTGACACCGTCTGACCCGGTTACTCTTGGCCTCTGCAGCCAACTTGAGCTGGATATGGAAGTTGAAAAGGCTGCGAAAAATGCACCACAGCCGATGGTCGGTGAACCGGTAGAAACCTTGATGCCGGTCGAAGACACAACCAGTGAAGACGCGATTGCGGCAGCCTTCTCGCTTGATCCGAATGCACCGATCAAGCGTGAAGAGGAAGAGGAAATTGATGCTGATGCAGTCTTCGCGAAACTGAACTCGCTGAAAAACGAGAGTGACGAAGCTGAAGCTGCTGAAGCTGAAGAGATTGACGCCGAAGTGGCGTTTGTCGCAGAAACAGAAATCGAAGAAGTTGTCGCCGACGAAGCGGTTGCCAGCGAAGAAGCCGAAGATGCTGATGCCGGTGAAGAAGTTGTCGCCAGCGAAGAAGCTGAAGACGAAAACAAGTAAGATTGCCTGTTTTCCGGTAATTGGAGCCGCCCCTCATGCAGGGGCGGCTTTTTTGTTCAAACCTGGTCGAGTGTGGTTGTCAGAGAAACGATTTTTCCGTCTGAAATCTTGAAAACGTTCGTCCCGCTGCCGGAACCTCCGGGAATTGCCTGTGAGTAGCAGGACCACTTCACCGTGATGGTTTCACCGGATATCTCGACAGAGCTCAAGCTGATAACCGCATCATCAAATGCCTCCGCCCGGCTTGACGCAAAAGCTGAGAGGATGGCGTCACGCCCTCTGTGAGGGGTCGTTTGTCCGGAAAAGGGCTCTGAATATTCAGCGTCCGGTGCGAAAAGTTCACCCAGGATCTGCAATCCCGAAGGGCCTGCCTGCATTGCAAGAAAGAAGTTAGTGATTTCTAATGGCATCTTGTTCATGGAGGTTTCCTTGTAGATGTCAGTGGATCCCAAAATTCTTGAGGCCGTGTCGACTGCGCTGCATGATTTGCGGAATGTGCCGCAAGGGCCGATACCGCCTGGCGTAATTGCGGCTTTGGCACCCTTGGCGTCTCCGGGCGCACGGGTGAAAATTGATCTTGATGCGAGCCGTGTCATCGGGGCGCCTCTGGTGACGGTCGTGGAGCGAAGTTCGCCTGGAGAACTTTTTTTGCCACTCACACCGCGCCAGAAAGAGGTGGCCGGTCTGATGGTTGAAGGGTGTTCAAACAGGCAGATTGCAGACAAGCTCAGCATCAGTATTGCCACCGTGAAAGATCATGTTCACGCTATCCTGGAGCGATTGGACCTGCCAACGCGAAGCGCCGTGATGGCTGCTGCGCATTCGGTGACTGAACCGTAATTGCGTCATGGGGTGGGCACAATCCATCCGAAGATGGATAGTAAGACTTCCGCAGTTCAGCTTTTCTGTTTCAGATAGAACAAGCGCAACGCCCGGTGCGGTTTGTCGGATGCAGCCCGTTTGAACGGTGGCTCGTCATAGGCATCCCTTGCCCCGGAGACCGCATAGCCTTCAGTCGGAACCTGTTCAGCCATGTCCAGATCACGATTTTCGTTTTCGTCGTGAAATGCAACGACGGCATAAAATCCCGGTTTCAAGTCGGGAAAGAATGCCTGGATCGCCCCTGTGGATGCCGGAACTTCCCGATAGCCAACGACCTTGTTGTAATCATAGGCCTTGAAAGCATCCCGGTCGTTGAAAATCAGAACAACCACCTGTCCACTTCCATTTCTTACATCATCGACTGTGACCGTCAGGCCGTTGGGGTTCGAGTGTCCTGCTTCCGCATTGACGGTGGGAACCTGACTGGCGAGCCAGGCGCCGCCCATCATGATGGCGGCGCTCAGGCAAATGGCGGAAATGCGCTGTTTGGTGCTTGGCATTGGCCCCCTCATCGCTTGGAGTTGCTGTTGTTCTTGTTGTCCGGTTGCCAGCCGGGCGGGTTGACGAGAACTCCGACCTTGTTCAGCAATCCCGGCATTCGCCAGACTTCCCTTCCAAGGCGATAGAACCCGTGCAGGAAGGCGATCAGCGGATTGACGGAATTGATGGGTTGGGTAAGGCCGTAAATGACTTTTTCGCGCTCTTGCGCAAACGTGCCGAACATGCGGTCCCAGATAATGAAAATACCTGCATAATTCTTGTCCAGGTAAGCCGGGTTCGAACCATGGTGGACGCGGTGATGGGAGGGAGTGTTCATGATCGCTTCGATCGGCTTAGGCAACTTGCCGACAGATTCGGTGTGAAGCGCAGTCTGATAGACCTGGACAACCACTTCCGCGAACAGCACGACCACCGGGTTGAAGCCAAGGAGAATTAGCGGCAGGTGAAAAAAGACCGGCCAGAAGGAATCCATCGGACCAAAGCGGTAAGCGACGGAAATGTTGAAGAATGGTGACGAGTGGTGAACCGAATGGGTTGCCCAGCCAAAATTCACGCGATGCATGAACCGGTGTTCCCAGTAATAAACCAGGTCGGCAAGAATGATGCATATGAGAATTGTGACCCAGTTGATCTCGATATCGAAGATCGCGAACTGCCAGACATAATAAAACGTGGCAATGTAGAATGCGCCAAGGAACAGAACCGTCACCGCGACAAACAGCGCCAGAGTGATGTAATTGGTGATCGTGTCACCGATCAGCCGCCAGCTCAGCCGCTTGTAGATCCAATAGCGGGTCAGCTCGAAGGCAAGAAAACCAAGAGCGATCACGAAAAACCAATTGTCGATGAACATTTCCATCTGCTCCAGCCAGGTCGGGCTGATAGGGGTGAGCAAAGTTTCCAAGATGCGCTCCAAAATTATCAAACTTGACAATTAAATGTGATGATGCAAATAAATTGTCAAGTTTGAAAATCTATTTGGAGGACAATTTGGCGCGCCCGGACATCAAGAATGATCGCAGGGAACAGATCCTGGATGCCTTCGAATCCTGTGTCGCTCGCTACGGCCTGGAAGGGGCAACGCTTGCGAAGGTCGCCGAGACTGCCGGGCTCGCCCGACCTCTGATCCGGCACAATGTCGGCAATCGAGAGGACCTGTTGGACGCATTGATCGAAAGGTTTCTCTTCCAGAGCCGCAGCTCCATGGAGGGACTGCTGGCCATGTTGCCGGATGAAAACCGGGTGGCAGTGTTGATAGGCATTCTGTTCGATCCGACTTATGCCAATCCACGTCTGGTGCAAGTTTTTAACGCCTTGAGCGCCGGTGCTCCCGACGATCATGTTCTGGCGCAAAGGCTGCACGAGTGGCTTCAGGACTTTGTCGGCCGTCTCGAAGACGAAATTGGCCGTGGCTATCCGCAGGCCCCGGTTCAAAGGGTTCAGGCGGTCGCGGCCGGGATCACCGGCATCTATTTCAATGTTGAAGCGCTTTATCCGATCGGCATTTCCGACGGCTTCATTGCAGCGTCCAAAGAAGCGGCGATGCAGTTGGTGTCTACTTTGGAGCAAAACCCATGACCAGCATCCACCGTCTTGGCCGCGACGCGTATGTCGGACAACACTGGTTCCTGCGTGAGACGACGGAGTTGTTCCGCCATGCCTGGTGCTTCGTTGGAACTACAAGAGATTTCAAGGAGCCGGGTGACTATAAAACCCTGGATGCCGGTGCGTTTCCTCTCGCTGTCGTTCGAAATCGCGATGGAGTGCTCAGGGCAGTTCATAATTTTTGCCGCCACCGTGGTGCGACGCTGTTTGACGGTGAAGCCGGCAATATCGGCAAGTCTATCGTCTGTCCATATCACCGCTGGACATATGGGCTTGACGGTGAACTGAGAGGGGTTCCTGACAAGGAAACCTGTTTTCCGGATCTTGATCGATCAAAACTCGGCTTGCGGACAGCAAGTCTCGGTGTCTTCAAAGAATTGGTGTTTGCCAACCCCGACCCGAGTGCGGATTTTGACGACTGGATAACACCGGTGGTGGACCAGGCCTGGCCGCATGATCTGTTTGCCGCCGATGTCAGGGAAGCCTGTTCGCTGACATATGAGGTGAAGTGCAACTGGAAGGTGTTCGTCGAGAACGCCATCGATGGATACCACCTGGCCTATCTTCACGAGCAGACGCTGGGTGGTCCCTCGCCGGACAAGAATATCTGGAAACAGGCTGGCGATCACATGATCTGGTATGCAAATGAGGACGGCGTGCGCCACCGTTTGCCAAAAAAGATCCGCGACGAGAACGGCAGTGTGGGAACGATCAAGAGCGCCGAAAGGACCGGATATGGCGGTGTCTATTTTCTGTTTCCTCAGACACTCATTGTGCCGACACCTTACGGATTGTCGCTGACATCTGTGAAACCGATGACGCCCAACACGTCGCGATTGGCGATACGTCATTGGGTCGGGCCCTGGCAGGCTCTGGATGAGCGAAAACACATTCCTGGTTATGACAGGAAGACCGGGATTATCTCGTCCGACAACTGGACGCAGCATCCACTTGAAACCGGTGACTTTCAGACCGAAGACGTCTGGATCTGCGAGAAAGTCCAGCGCGGTCTGAACTCCCCGGCCTTTGAAGCCGGTCCCCTGTCCAGGGGAGTTGGCGCGGAAGACCCGATCAACTGGTTTCACCATTCCCTTTTGACTAAGCTTCAAAAGCAAGACTGACTTAAGGAACTTCTACATGCAATGGATGACGATCCTCGGAATATTGCTGCTGATCTGGGTTATCTACGATCTGATGACGGGAAAGGTCTGGTTGCACCGGGCGTTTCGCCGGACTGAGGAACCGAAAGGCTATTGGGTCGTGATGACGCTTTGGTTTGTTGTTGCCGTTTCGTGTTTTTATTGGGACGGTTTTTAAGCGGCCTGAGTGAAACAAAGCTGATCGATTTCGATGATCTTTCATCGCGTCGCCAAGGCGGGTCTGAGCGATGTTACTGACGACAATGCCGTGTCAGAGACACTGACGGGCCGATGGCTGGTATTGGTCCGATTTCAAACGCCAGGTCAGGTCGCTGCGGTGACTTCAATTTCCACCAGAAGGTCTGCGGCAGCGAGGGCTTTGACCACCAGAGTTGTGACGGCCGGCGGTGTTTCAGATCTCCACCTGGTCTTTCGAATCTGGCTCAATTCGGCAATGTTCTCTTGCTCGGTCAGGAAATAGGTCACGCGCAAAATATCTGAATTTGACATTCCGGCCTCTGCCAACAAAGCTTCGACGTTATCCATTGCCTGTTCGCATTGAGCCTTGAAAGACCGTCCTACCGATCCGTCGGATCCAATCCCAATCTGTCCGGAAAGACATACCAGTCGTTCTGGAGACGAGATCTGAGTGCCGTGGATATAGATGTCGCGATATTCTTGAGGAACTTTGCGGACGGAATCGGGAGCGTAGCGTTCAAGCATTTCAATGTTTCCAGTGATTGGATTTCACACTTCGTCCCATCGAGAGCACGATTGACAAGGATGTATTATTCAGCGCGAAGGACATGTTTGGCAGAAAAGCCGGTCCTTGCTTTCGCGACCTGATGCCCTCCGAGTGACAAAGTTTCAACTTCTGACGATATGACGGAAAAGGAGTGAACCTACTAACAAAAACAAACCACAAGACATCAGGGAGATTAATTGCTCTCGTCGAAAGACGATTTCGGTTGAGGCGTGCGGAAATCCGAAAACTCCTGCAGCAGCCAGTCCTTGAACAACCGTACCGTTCGGGAATTCCTGCGGCTTTCGGGATAGACGAGCCAGTATCCTGTTCCGTCATCACACTCAAGCTCGAAAGGCTGGATGAGTTGCCCGTTGGCAAGGGCATTCTTGAAAAACGCGGGCGTCAGCATTGCCACGCCTTGTCCGGCTATCGCTGCTTGAGCTTCCAAGATCTGCGGACCGAAATGCTGAGGCTGTGTTCCGCCGGATTTGTTTTGATGTATCCCGGCAACTTTCAGCCAGACTGTCCACCATGGGTCGGATTTGGAAATAAATGGAAACTTGAAAAGATCCTCAGGTGTGTTCACGCCGCCCAAGCTTTCGGCAAGATCATGGCTCAACATTGGCGTGAACCTTGTCGGGACAATCAAATGACTGCGGAGACCGTCCCAGTTTCCCCTGCCGCCGCGAATGGCGACATCAAATTCGCCGGTGGCAAAGTCGACCAATATTTCACTGATCTCAACGCGCACCGAAATTGACGGATTTGCCAACTGAAAAGAGCCCAGACGCTGTGCAAGGGCGTTTGTTGCAAATGTCGGAATCGCGCTGATTGAAAGACTGTCTTGAGATTTCCCCTTCGCGTCAGAAAACGCATCGCCAAGAATGTCCAGTGCTTCGGATGCTTTTGCCGCAAATTTGCGGCCGACTTCCGACAGAGACACGCCTCGGGCGCGTCGTTCGAACAAAGGTGTGCCGACACGCTCTTCCAGGATCTTGATCTGATAACTGACGGCCGCCTGGGTCATGCCAAGTTCGGTTGCAGCTTTTGTAAAATTCTTATGCCTCGCAGCCGCCTCAAATACGCGCACTGCCGCTAGTGGTGGAAGGTTTGGGCGCATAATTCACAAAATTTCCTTATGCCTGTACGGATCGTTTTGTTGGTTCGCTGACAGCATTCGCGTCACATTGCCACCAGGAATGCAAACCAAAAGTACTGGAAACTGGTGATGAAAAACCCAAGCACGAACTTGTTGCGTCTCTGGCCGACGTGGTTGAAGCCGCTAATGACCTGTTGGAAATGTCGCAATAACCAAAAGGTACGACGATTGGATTCGCGATATCTGCCTCGACATCTAAAAAGAGATATCGGCCTGCCGGAAGAGGATAGCCTATCCGAGAGCAGATTTCTGACAGCTGGAAATTGCTAGAGGCGATTGTCGTTCCATCTCTCGAGTTGAGGAGTTGATCAATAAGTCCATTTGATGACTTGCAGGGTCAATCCGAATTGTCAAATCGGGACTATTTCAAAGTTTCCATCCTTCAATCAGCATCGTCATGCCGCAGATCACTTTACTTGGTGCTGTTCGACATCCTGACTTAATCCAAAGACGGTTAAATCGAAATTCCGACCGCCGGGTAGTTCTCTATTGATTTTGAAATAGTTTGGGGGAGGTCAGCACATGTTGTTTCGAAGCTGGCTGGCCTTCACCCCGGTGGTCGGTGTGGTGCAGGTCGTGCCCGGTTTTCTTGCCGTATTGCAGCACGACGCAATCTATTGCGAACTGTTGCGGTAGCGCATTGCCGTGATCGCCCAGACAATCGTTGCATCCAACAAGCCCATCGTCGATCTGGGCCTTCCTGTTTCAAACTGATCCAACATTTAATGGATGGCGCTCTGGTTCTAGCGTTCCGTCAATTTCAGCTCGATGCGACGGTTCTTGGCGAGCGCGTCCTGGCTTTCGCCTTCTTCCAGCGGCTGGAATTCACCAAAACCGGCTGCGACAAGCCGTTTGGGGTCAACCCCTTGCTCGATCAGATAGCGAACCACGGAAATTGCGCGCGCCGCGGACAGTTCCCAGTTGTTACGCAGCCGGCCTGTGCCGGAGAGCGGCCGGGCGTCGGTGTGACCGTCGACGCGCAGGACCCAGTTGATTTCGTCCGGGATCTGGGCGCTGAGTTCCTGAATGGCCTCGGCCAGCTTGTCGAGCTCCGTCCGGCCGGCGGGGTTGATGTCTTCCGACCCGGAATCGAACAAGACCTCGGACTGGAAAACGAACCGGTCGCCAACCACGGAAATGTCCGAGCGCTGAGAAAGGATTTCTCTCAAACGGCCGAAGAAATCGGAACGATAGCGCGACAATTCCTGAACGCGCTGGACAAGAGCCGCGTTGAGGCGGCGGCCCAGACTGGCAATCTTGGTCTGGCTTTCGGCCTCCTTGGCTTCCGAGGCTTCCAGTGCCGCATTTGCGGCTGCGATCTGACGTCTGAGTGCAGCGATCTGCTGGTTGAGCAGTTCGACCTGGGCGAGGGCCTCCTGGCTGACCTGCCGCTCGTCGTCGAGCAGGTTCTCCAGGCGGCTGGCCCGGCCACCGGCTGCATCCGCTGCGCCGGAGCTGCTTTCCAGCAGACCGAGCAGGCGGGTCTGTTCGGCTTCCGCGTCGCTGAGGCTGGCCTGAAGCCCGAGGATCGTGTCTTCAAGTTCGCCGGAACTTGCCCGCTCGAGAGCCAGCAATTCGGTCAGTTCGCTGATCTGTGCGTTCAGCCGGTTCAGAACCGTGTCCCGACCGGAAAGCTGCTGTGACAGGAAAAACTGAGCGATCATGAAGATCGACAGGAGGAAAATGATGACCAGCAGCAGGGTCGCCATGGCATCAACAAAGCCGGGCCAGTAGTCCGTCGATTGAGCGCGGCGGCGGGCGCGCAGTCCTGCGAGGCCTCCGGCCATGACTTACTCCTTCGCGCGGTCAAACGCCGCTGCGATCGAGGTCAGGAGGCCTTCAATGCGTTTTTGCTGGTCACCCTGGGCTTCCGCCCAGTCACGCATCATCTGCTGCTCGGAGCGGACATGTTTCACAAGACCCTGGATACCTTCGGCAAGATTTGCCATCGCCTGGTTGGCGTTCTTGCTGCCACCTTCCTCGATGCTTTTTTGCAGCGACTGGATCGAAGCCTGGATCTGTTCGACACCCGGGGCTTCCGGGGTCGCAAATGCGCCGTCTTCCGGATCGATATCGGTTACGGTCGAGAGCCAGTCTTCCAGTTCGTTGTAAAACCGGTTCTGTGCCTGACCCGCTTGCAGGTCGAGAAAGCCGAGGACCAGTGATCCTGTCAGACCGAACAGGGAGGATGAAAAGGCCGTACCCATACCTGAAAGGGGAGCCTCCAATCCTGCTTTCAGGTCCTCGAAGATGACATTGGCATCGCCGGAGCCGACATCCAGCGACTGGATGGTTGCACCAACGGAGCTGACCGTTTGCAGCAATCCCCAGAAGGTTCCAAGCAGTCCGAGGAAGACGAGCAGGCCGGTCAGGTACCGTGACATTTCACGAGATTCTTCCAGGCGCATGCCAATTGAATCCAGGATCGACCGTGCGGTTGTCGGGGTCAGGGCCATGTCGCCGGCCTTGTTGCCCAGCAGTGCGGCCATCGGCGCAAGCAGAACAGGCGAGCGTGTGTCGAGCGCTGGATCACCCATCCGGAAACTGTTGACCCAGGAAATTTCCGGAAACAGCCGGATAACCCTGCCAAATAGGAGGAGAACACCGAACAGGCCGACAAAGACAATCAGGCCGTTCAGTCCAGGATTGCTCATGAATGCGGTGGAGATCTGCGGAAACAGGATGAAGGCGATAAAGGCGACGATCACCAGAAAGATGATCATGAAAGTCAGGTAGGCCCTCGGACTGGAAAGGCTGTAGGGGTCAAATTCACGTGCCATATTGCGCAATCAATCACCTGTTAAGGGGCAAGACGTGCTCTTCTGATTGATAGCGTGATTTTTCACACCTTGGAAACCTCTATTCTCCAACCGCCCCCTATTAAAGATCGAAAAGCACAAAAACCGGCGTGTTGAGCCAACGCGCCGGTGATCTGATCTGGTCAATTGACGGGCTTGTCAATCCTGATTGGGGACTTCCGCCTGCTTCAGAAGGCGAAGCAATTGCTTGTGGGCGTCTTCGTTGCCGACAACGATATCGCCACTTTCAAGCATCTTGTTCTTGCCCTGGAGATCGCTGACGAAACCACCGGCTTCGCGCACCATGAGGATTCCGGCGGCAATATCCCAGGAATTGAGATCGCGTTCCCAGTAAGCGTCCAGGCGACCGGAGGCGACCCAGGCAAGGTCAAGAGCGGCGGCACCTGCACGGCGTATGCCGGAAACTTCCGGCATGATGTAGCGCAGTTCCCGCAAGGTGCGGCCATGATCGCCCTTGCCGATAAACGGCAGGCCGGTACCGAAGAGCATTTCAGGCAGTTCCCTGCGGCCTGCAACGCGGAGGCGGCGGTCGTTCATGAACGCACCACGGCCTCGCTCGGCTGTATAGAGCTCGTCCATCACCGGATTGTAGATGACGCCTGCAACGATCTCCCCGTTGCGTTCCAGCGCGATGGATGTCGCAAAAATCGGAATGCCGTGCAGGAAGTTGGTGGTGCCGTCGAGCGGATCGATATGCCAACGGTGCTGACCGTCGGTCCCTTCGATTTCGCCGCTTTCTTCCATCACCAGACCGAAGGTCGGGCGGGCCTTGGTCAGTTCTCCCCGCACGATCTCTTCTGCGCGGCGATCTGCAGCCGATACGAAATCACCCGGTCCCTTGCGGGATACCTGCAGATTTTCCACTTCACCAAAATCGCGAACCAGACTGCGTCCGGCCTTGATTGCGGCTTGAACCATCACATTGAGGAGAGCTGTGCGAGCCATAGATTGTCACTTGTTGTTGGGCGCTGTCCGAACAGGTCCGGGCGCACCATTTCGAGATTTTCTTGTCTTGCGGATCAGTCCGCGCGGCGGACATATTCCAGTGTACCGGTGTCCACGATGATTCTTTCACCTGCGGTGATGAAAGGCGGCACCATCACGCGGACGCCGTTTTCCATCAAGGCGGGCTTGTAGGAAGAGGACTGGGTCTGACCTTTGACGACCGCATCGGCTTCCGAAATTTCCAGGGTCACGTGCTGCGGCAGAGTGATGCCGATCGGACGCTCTTCGTGAAGTTCCACGGTCACCATCATGCCATCCTGGAGAAAAGCTGCGCGGTCGCCGACGAAATCGGACTGCAATTCAAGCTGTTCATAGGTTTCAGTGTCCATGAAGATCAGCATGTCGTCCTGAGTGTAAAGGTACTGGAAGTCCTTTTGTTCAAGACGGACGCGCTCGACCTTGTCTTCGGAGCGGAAGCGTTCGTTGAGCTTGCGCCCATCGAGCAGGTTTTTCATCTCAACCTGGGCAAAGGCGCCGCCTTTTCCTGGCTTCACATGCTGTACCTTAACGACGGCCCAAAGCGTGTCCTGATGCTGAAGCACGTTACCGGGCTTGATTTCGTTTCCGTTGATTTTCATGGAACGACCGACTTTACGATTTGTTTGGATCTGATGCAGCGCTACGGCCAGTGGAGACTGGTGCGCCGGAATTTGCTCGCGCCTGTCCACCACAAAAGCGGCCCGGTTTCAAGGAAAAAAGGCAATCTTCCTGCAAATGCCGAGGTTGCCGGATGGATTATGGAGATTCTGCGGCTGGATCTTCCGTCGGTTTCATCAAGGTTGCCGAATACTGCTCCGCCAGCTTGCGGGCTTCATCCATGGTGGTTTCATCGAGGCTTTCGACAATGCGATCCAGCGATAGATCCGAAACGCCGAGGGTTCGTGCAATCAGATGCCAGCCGGCTGCGGCGGCATAGTCCTGATCCCTGCCACGGCCATAGGCATATATTCGGGCCAATCGGTTCATGGCGACCGGATTGCCCGCTGTTGCCGCGCGCTCAAACCAGTCGGCGGCCTCGGCTTCATTCGGGTCGACACCTTTTCCCTGGTGACGCAGAATTCCGTAGTACACCTGAGCCGACGTGTGGCCCCGTCTGGCGGCGCGGCCAAGCCAGAAAGCACCCTGACCCGGATCGTTCAGTCCGCTTTGGGCCTCCAGGTAGGAAAGGCCGAGTGCATATTGCGCTTCCGGGTCGTTGCGCTGTGCCGCTTCTTCCAGAAGTTCACGGGCCTTTTCTTCGTTGAAGGGCCTGCCTTCCCCCTCCTGGTAGAGCAAGGCCAGATTGTAGAGCGCAGACGCATTGCCTGCATCTGCGGCCTGCTCGAATAGATCCGCAGCCTTGTTTTTGTCGACTTCGACGCCCGTTCCGAGCAAATAGAACTGGGCCAGCTGCAAAGCTGAGCCTGTATCGCCCTTTTCAGCTGCAAGGCCGTACCAGTCAGCAGCCTTGTTCTTGTCCTGCTCAATCCCAAGACCGGCTTCATGCAGGACACCCAGAAGAGCCTGAGCTGCCTTGTCGCCTTCCTCGGCCAATGGTGTTGCCAGTCCGAGTGCTGTCAGGAACCAGCCTCTCTGAAAGGCGGAATAGGCGGTATCAGCGTTTGCTTCGGAGCTTTCTTCAAGCTTGGGTGGACCGGCATCCACGATGCTCAGGAGGGTTTTATGCTGCGTGGTTACGTCCACCAGAACTGGCAGGTTACCCGAGCCCACCGCTGCATTTTCCGGCACTTCAATTGTCGCAGGAACTTCGACAGGCGCGGGGCCACCGGCATCGGTTTCCTGAGCCTGAACCGAAGCTTCCGGCACCATGGAAATCAAACCGGCGGCAAGAAGGATTGCGGCCCATTGGTTCGGGTGTGGGAAAGCCTCTTCCTTCCGCATCAATCCTGCTCCGGTTTCAAAATATCTAGTCGACTTCGGGAAATGGATGGGCATCCAAAATTCGATTTGCTTCTGCGATGACCGACGAAATGTCATCTTCAGACTGCCAAACGGCATCCTTCAACGCAACAAAATCCGCGCCTGTCGAGGCGACTTCATCAAGTGTCTCGATGGTATTTCCGGCAAGCGCCACGCATGGCGTTTCGAAAAGTTCCGCCCACCAGGACGCCCCCGATAGCGTTTTGTCATGTGCAGCCTCTTTCTCGGCAAGGTCCAGTTTGCCGAAGAATAGATAATCGACACCTGTTTCGGCCCATTCCATGGCATCGTGTTTCAGCTTTGTGCCGCCCGTGCCGACGATACGGTCAGGCTGGAAACTTTCAACAGCGAGCTTCACATCGTCCAGTGAGCTGTCGACATGGACGCCGTCCGCGCCACTTCGTCCGGCAGCCTGAGTGTCCTGATAGACAATAGCCGCCGCGCCGCCATCCTGAATCACTGGAACCAGAATTTCCGCGGTTGCCTGCAGATCCTTGGTGCTGGCGCCGGGCATATAGATCAGCACACACGCGACATCGCCACCGGCAAAGGCCTGCTCGAGCTTTGCGGCCATGGCCGAAGCATCGAATTCAGGCGGTGTTACGAGAAAAAGGCGAGGGCGGTTCACGGCGTCGGTCCTGGGTCACATTGAATCTAATAGGGTTCTTGTCCCTAAAGACGGCGAAAGAGGGACGCAAGGCCCCTCTTTCAATAAAGTGAATTAATCTGATTGCAGGATGAAACCCGGCGTCAGCCGATTTTCGGGTCCAGGCTGCCATCCTGATAGCGGGCGGCCATTTCCGCGAGCGTCGCGATCTTCTTGATCTTGGACGCCTGGCCGGCAGTGTTGAAGGCTTCCAGCCGCTCGACACACAACTTCTGCATGGCCTCGCGAGCCGGCTTGAGATATTTGCGTGGGTCGAATTCGCCCGGATTTTCGCTCAGGACCTTCCGGATCTGACCGGTCATCGCCATGCGGTTGTCGGTGTCGATGTTGATCTTGCGTACACCGTTCTTGATGCCGCGCTGGATTTCTTCGACAGGAACGCCCCAGGTCTGCGGCATTTCCCCGCCATACTGGTTGATGATGTCCTGCAGATCCTGCGGTACCGAGGACGACCCGTGCATGACCAGGTGAGTGCCTGGCAGGCGGCGGTGGATTTCCTCGATCACATGCATGGCAAGAATTTCGCCATCGGGCTGGCGGGTGAACTTGTAAGCGCCGTGGCTGGTGCCCATGGCAATCGCCAGCGCGTCCACCTTGGTTTCCTCGACGAATTTCACGGCTTCTTCCGGATCGGTCAGAAGCTGGTCGTGGCTCAGTTTGCCTTCAGCGCCATGGCCGTCTTCCTTGTCGCCCATACCGGTTTCGAGCGAGCCGAGAACTCCGAGTTCACCTTCGACTGAAATGCCGCCGAGGTGGGCCATGTCAGTGACGGTCTTGGTCACGCCGACATTGTAGTCCCAGTCGGCCGGGGTTTTGCCGTCTGCTTCCAGAGAGCCGTCCATCATGACGGAGGTGAAGCCCGCCTGGATCGCGGTCATGCAAGTCTGGGGTGCGTTGCCGTGGTCCAGATGAACGCAAACAGGAATGTGAGGATAGATTTCGACAACGGCATCCATCATATGCTTCAGCATGACGTCATGGGCATAGGCGCGGGCGCCGCGGGAAGCCTGAATGATAACAGGAGAATCGGTCTGATCGGCCGCAGCCATGATCGCCAGGGCTTGTTCCATGTTGTTGATGTTGAACGCCGGAACGCCGTAGTCGTTCTCTGCAGCATGATCAAGCAACTGGCGAAGGGTAATACGTGCCATCAATAGTCTCCCGAGAGTCCGGTTCGGTGTAAATCGACAGAAGTTAGCGCAACAATTACGTCACCGGTATTGCGGTGCGTCAATCACCGCCGGTTCTAACAAGATTTTCAGGCATGGAAAGGGGGAGCTGTCCGCTTAAATCAATTAAAATACAATCACATGCCAGATTTTCAGAAACTGTAATTAATTTGCTTGTCAAATTAATTGATCGGGAATTCGAGGGCAAAATACAGCTCTCAAACCGGGGAACTGATATCGACAAGCGTCCCGGCAGGGTCCCGCAAAATCATGCGTCGTTGCCCATAAGGCATGTCATTCGGCGTTTCAACAATGTCGGCATCTGCATCTATGGCGCGCTGGTGGATGACATCGCAATCGTCGACGACAAAGGTCAGCATCACTCCGGCCGGAGCTTGTCGAGCCTCGTGCGGAACAATGTCATGGGATTGCTTGAGAATGCCCAGCTCCAGGCCGCGATTGTCCGGATCCACGAGATTGACGAACCAGTCTGATGAGAACTGCGGTTCCATGTCGAGAAGCTGCACGTAAAAGGTCGCGGTGGCCGCGACCTCTTCGGTCAGAATGTTGGTGAAACAGCGTTTCATGCCAGTCTCTCTGCCAATTGCGGGCTGTGTTCTGGTCAGTTTTCCAACGCTTTCACGCCGGGCAATTCCTTGCCTTCCAACCATTCCAGGAATGCGCCGCCTGCGGTGGACACATAGGAGAAGCTGTCAGCGGCCCCGGCATGGTTCAATGCTGCAACGGTGTCGCCACCGCCGGCCACGGAGTTCAGTTTGCCAGCCTTGGTGTTGTCGGCGGCATGTTTGGCCGCGGCAACGGTTGCCTTGTCGAAAGGCGCGATTTCAAAGGCGCCGAGGGGGCCGTTCCAGACCAGTGTCCTGGCGGTGTCGATCTTGGATTTGACTGTTTCGATTGAGGCGGCACCGACATCCAGGATCATGCCGTCGGACGGGATTGCGTCGAGGGCAACCGTCTCGTTTTGTGCACCTGCCTTGAATTCCGTTGCAACGACGGCGTCAACCGGCAGGACGATCTCGCAATTGGCGGTTTCAGCCGCTGCCATGATTTTGTTGGCGGTGCCGGCCAGATCGTGCTCGCACAGGGATTTGCCGACATCGACACCTTTTGCGGCGAGGAAAGTGTTGGCCATGCCCCCTCCGATCACCAGCATGTCGACCCTGGAGACAAGGTTCTCCAGAAGGTCGATCTTGGAGGAAACCTTTGCACCGCCGACGACAGCGAGAACCGGACGAACCGGCTTACCTAGCGCGGAACCGAGCGCTTCAAGCTCTGCCTGCATGGTGCGACCGGCATAAGCCGGAAGAAGCCGGGCAAGACCTTCGGTGGAGCCGTGGGCGCGATGGGCCGCCGAAAATGCGTCATTGATGTAAATATCGCCATTGGCAGCCAGGGCTTTTGCGAATTCCGGATCGTTCTTTTCCTCGCCCTTGTGATAGCGGGTGTTTTCCAGAAGAAGCACATCGCCGTTGGACAATGCGCCGATTGCCGCCGCTGCCGCATCGCCAATGCAATCGTCGGCAAAGGAAACGTTTTTCCCCAAAAGGGATGACACAGCCGGTGCCACGGGTGCCAGCGACATGGAGGCAACGCGTTCGCCCTTGGGGCGGCCGAAATGAGCCAACAGGATGACTTTTGCACCTTTGTCGGAAAGTTCGCGGATTGTCGGCAAGACCCGTTCGATCCGGGTCGTGTCGGTCACCTTGTCACCGTCCATCGGGACGTTCAGGTCAACGCGGACAAGTGTCCGTTTGCCGGCGATGTCGGTCAGGTCGTCGAGAGTTTTGAAAGCCATTGAAAACACCTGTTGTCAGGGACGTGTCGAGTTGGTGGTGACGGCAATGCCGATGCCGAACAGGGTCAGCAGGATGCCGAAAGAGCGCTCCATCCAGAGTTTGGCGCGCACAAAATAAAGCCGAACAGCCGGGAGCGTGAAGAACATCGTCACCAGCACAAACCACAAAAACACGCCGCTTGCCATGATCACACCATAGCCGATCTGCGTCCAAAGCGGTGTCTCAGGCGAGGTAACCTGCAAAAATACACTCAAGGCGAACATGGTGGCTTTTGGATTTGTCACATTTGTGAAGAAGCCCCAGCGTAACGCCTTGAGCGGGGCCATTCCCGCATGGGCGCCGTCAACGGGCATATCTTTTGAGGCGGTCCGGTACATGGTGACGCCGAGAAAAATCAGATAGGCCGCACCGATCAGCTTGAGAGCGTTGAACAGAAAGATCGACTGGGAGACGATCAGGCCGATGCCCGCGAGCGCATAGGTGACATGGACGGCAAGCGCGAGTCCGATGCCGAGCGCGGTCATGATGCCAGCAAGGCGCCCACCGATCAGGGCATTGCGCAGGACGACTGCAAAGTCGGGTCCGGGAACAATGGCGACGACAATTGTCAGGGAAATAACTGTGAGAAGTTCGAGCACGGGGTCTCCGGCAGTTGGAAAAGAGTGTCTTGGCGATCGGGTGGCGTTTCGAGATTTTTCATCGTTTCAGCCTTTTCCTGATCAACGTCAGGCTGCCAATGGCGATGACTGCGCTTGCTGTTTTGCTCTTTCGAACGATCCAGCAGAAAAAAGCCGAAACCGAGCAAGACCACGACACCAAAGAGGATAGCGATCGTCATACTGCCGGCTCCTGTCGAAACACAAAGAAAAGGCGAATGCAGAAAAACCGCATCCGCCTGTAGCGTCAATGGGGATGTTTGATCATCCGGCCCATCAGTTAGATGAGCTTCGCCATGGCGATAGCTGTGTCAGCCATGCGGTTGGAGAAGCCCCACTCGTTGTCGTACCAGGACAGGATGCGGACAAACGTACCGTCCAGGACCTTGGTCTGGTCCATGTGGAAGACGGAGGAGTGACTGTCATGGTTGAAGTCCATGGAGACCAGTTGTTCTTCCGTGTAGCCCAGGATGCCTTTCAGCTTGCCGTCGGCAGCTTCCTTGATGGCGGCGTTTATTTCCTCGACGGTGGTATCACGCTTGGCGATGAAGTTGAGGTCGACGACGGAGACGTTCGGGGTCGGGACGCGGATGGCGACACCGTCCAGCTTGCCGTTGAGTTCCGGTAGAACCAGGCCGACTGCCTTTGCTGCGCCGGTCGAGGTCGGGATCATGGACATGGCCGCCGCGCGTGCGCGATAGAGATCCTTATGCATGGTGTCCAGCGTCGGCTGGTCACCGGTGTAGGAGTGGATCGTTGTCATGAAGCCTTTTTCGATGCCGACGGCTTCGTTGAGGACGTAGGCAACCGGAGACAGGCAGTTGGTGGTGCAGGATGCATTGGAGACAACCAGGTCTTCAGCGGTCAGCGCATCGTGGTTGACGCCGTAAACGATGGTCTTGTCGGCACCTGCGGCCGGAGCGGAAACCAGAACACGCTTTGCGCCGGCTTCCAGATGCATTGCGGCCTTTTCCTTGGCGGTGAAGATGCCGGTGCATTCCAGTGCGACTTCGACACCGAGTTCACCCCAGGGCAGCTCTTTCGGGTCGCGGATTGCGGTTACCTTGATCGGCTTGCCGCCACCTACGGAGATGGTGTCACCGTCTACGGTTACGCTTGCCGGGAAGCGGCCGTGAACGGAATCGTAGCGCAGCAGATGTGCATTGGTTTCAACCGGGCCGAGATCATTGATGGCCACGACTTCAATGTCGGTGCGGCCGGCTTCGACGATGGCGCGCAACACATTGCGGCCGATGCGTCCAAATCCGTTGATTGCTACCTTGGTTACCATAATCAACTCCCGCAATTTCCGGCGTGCCTCGTTGGGCTTAAACCGGTTTAAAAACCACATAGAG
>NZ_JAILWL010000419.1 GCF_025698965.1 Roseibium sp. | reverse complement strand
GTTCAATGTTGCCATGGCGCCCATCGTGCCGCCCATCATGTTGCCAAGACCGCCAAGAAGACCGCCACCGGATTTTTCCTGTTCACGCTCGGCGACAAGATCGGCAGCTCCGGGCAACGCATCAAAAATCTGTTGCATCTTGTCTTCGGGCCCCTCCTTGTTGAGGAAGCCGAGAATGATGGCGATTGCCTCTTTCGCGACCCCTTCATCGGTTCCGGCTGCCGCCATAATCCGGCTGATGAGTTCTTCCATACCAATCTCCTGGTCAATAAAGCCTGTGCATCGGCGCTTTGTCGCCGTTTCTGGCCTCTCTATTAAGGTCATAAATCTGATCCGTCGATGGGTAATACAGGACGAAGCAGATTATGACGCACCGTAAGCGCGCATTTTTGAAACGGCTTTGTTAGGCTGAGGAAACAAGTACGGGATTCGGGGGAAAGAGTGACGAAAAAAGACGGTATTTTTATCGGTGCAAGCACCAAGAGCGAATTTCTGACCCTGAAACTCGCCAATCGGCACGGTCTCATTGCAGGCGCAACCGGCACCGGCAAAACGGTTTCCCTGCAAATTCTCGCGGAAGGGTTCTCGAAAGCCGGTGTACCTGTCTTTTGCGCCGATATTAAGGGCGACCTTTCCGGATTGGCTGTTGAAGGAGTGTCGAAGGACTTCCTGGAAAAACGCGCCCGGGACGTTGGTCTCGAGACAGCATACGAATATGAGGCATTCCCAGCTGTGTTCTGGGACCTTTTCGGGAAACAGGGCCATCCGATTCGAACCACGGTCTCCGAGATCGGCCCCCTTCTTCTGGCCCGCCTCCTGGAACTCAACGACACCCAGGAAGGTGTTCTCAACATTCTGTTTGAACTTGCCGACGACGAAGGTCTGCTTCTACTCGACCTGAAGGATCTGCGCGCCATGCTGGCTCATGTCGCCGAGCGCGCATCCGAACTGTCGACGCTCTACGGCAACGTTTCAAAGGCGTCCATCGGCGCAATCCAAAGACGACTGCTCGTGCTGGAACGTCAAGGGGCTGAGAATTTCTTCGGCGAACCGGCTCTCGATATCCGGGACTTCATCAGGACGGCTCCAGATGGACGCGGCGTCGTCAATATCCTGGCTGCCGACAAGCTGATGAACTCCCCACGCCTCTATGGTGTGTTCCTGCTATGGCTTCTGTCTGAACTATTCGAAGAACTTCCCGAAGTTGGCGATCCGGAAAAGCCCAAACTGGTATTCTTTTTCGACGAAGCCCACCTTCTTTTCAATGATGCGCCGAAGGCACTTGTCGAGAAAGTGGAACAAGTTGTCCGCCTTATCCGCTCCAAAGGGGTTGGTGTTTATTTCGTCACGCAAAACCCGCTAGATGTTCCCGAAACCGTGCTGGCGCAGCTTGGCAACCGCATTCAGCATGCGCTACGCGCTTTCACGCCCCGCGATCAAAAGGCCGTTCGAGCCGCAGCCGAAACCTTTCGCCCGAACCCGGATCTCAACACCGAGCGCGTCATAACAGAACTTGGTGTTGGTGAAGCTCTGGTCTCAACGCTTGAGGGCAAAGGTATTCCTTCAATCGTACAGCAGACCTTGATCCGGCCGCCATGCTCACGACTTGGACCGGTGACACAGGCCGAACGACGTACGCTTATTCAGTCCAGTCCCGTCTTTGGTCTTTATGAGCGTTCCAAGGATCGGACATCGGCCTACGAAATCCTGACGTCTCGCGCCGAGGAGGAACAACGTCAAGAGCAACGCCGTCAGCAAAAGGAAGAACGCCACGCCCGCAAACACGGTGAACCCAGAAAAACACGATCAGGCTTTCAACTGCCTGATTTCGGCCGCGATGACCGGCCGCGCAGGGACAGCATGGAGCGCCGTACCAAACGCCGAGGCCAGCGCGACACGGTTCTGGAGGCCGGCCTGAAGTCTGCTGCAAGAAGTTTGGGATCATCTCTTGGCCGCGCACTTGTGCGAGGTCTTCTCGGTTCCCTGAAACGCGGCAACTGACACTCATGGCGGCTCAGAACGCACAGCATCTGAAAATCGAACGCAATGCGCTTGCTGTCGGCAAATGGGCAAACCTGTTCATGGCTTTTGCCGGGGTTCTTACTGCCTGGCTTTCCCGGTCCGACGCGATGCT
Organism: Roseibium sp.; assembly: GCF_025698965.1. Taxonomy (GTDB): domain Bacteria; phylum Pseudomonadota; class Alphaproteobacteria; order Rhizobiales; family Stappiaceae; genus Roseibium. The sequence continues at coordinate 3,729 of NZ_JAILWL010000419.1, read as the reverse complement.
GGTGGACGGGCTTTATTCGGCGGTGAACTTTGTTTCGGCCATTGCGGCGGCACGCATCGGAGCGCGTGTGGGACTACCGCCAACCCGCAGCCGTCCCTGGGGACACGATTTCGACGAAGTTCTCTACGTCACGTTCCGCAATCTGATCCTGATCGGCATTCTGATATTCGCTGCCGTCGTCGCGGGAACCAAAATCTGGACATTCTTCAGCGGCGGCGTGGTTCCGGAGCTCGTCTTCGGTCCGATTGTTGTCTACTCCATCGTGATCGTGGCCATTTGCCTGGCGCTCGCATTCAATTTTCACCGCGCTTACCGAAAGGTTGGCAGGCGAAGCGAATTATTGAAGACCGAAGCCAGGGCAGCCATGATCGACGGCGCGCTCAGCGTCGGTTCAGGGGCAGCCCTGTTATCTCTGCCCTTCCTTGAGGACACCGTTCTGGGACCTTATGTGCCGATTGGTGACGCTGTCATCGTCCTTGTGCTGGTGCTGGCTCTCTTCTGGCAACCGGTCGCCGCTTTCCGCACGACACTTGCCGACCTTGCGGGCGTCAGTGCACCAGGTAGCACTTATGCAAAAGTGTCGCGCGCAGCACGAGATCTTGCCAAACAGAATGGGTATCGGCTTCACCGCTCTGCCGTACTGCAGGCCGGACGCATGCATTATGCCGCTGTCTATATAGATCCGGAAAAAGCCGTCCGCGCCGCGGAGATCGACAGGTTTCGGGACGAACTGACAGAGCGCCTTGACAAAGACGTTGGGCCGATGCGTGTCGAAGTCATCCTGACAGCCAGTGACCGGTTCAAAAACAGCCGGACCTGACACACGTCTCAATCCAGTCAACGCAGCCTGCCGAATTCGCGAACTTCGAACCCCAAGCTTTGCCGGGTCCCTGAAACAGAATGCCCGGCAGCAGCATTGATAAATATCCATTTGCTCTTCTGGCGCGGTTGTGGCCTGTTAGTGCCTTCTGACCAGGTCAGAATCTGTCCGACCTGACCCAATCTGCTTTTAAATTTGAGGATCCGTCATGAGTTCCATCGACAAGGTCTTGGCGCGCGTTGATGCCAATTTTGAATCCAGCCTCGACCGCCTGTTCGACCTTCTCAAGATCAAGAGTATCTCCACCGACCCTGCCTTTGCAGCCCCTTGCCGTGAGGCCGCAGACTGGCTTGCGAAGGAATTGACCGATATCGGCATCGAGGCTTCCGTGCGCGACACGGCTGGTCATCCGATGGTTGTCGGCCACCGCAAGTCTGGGAAACCAGGGCCTCATGTGCTCTTTTACGGTCACTACGATGTACAACCGGTCGATCCACTGGAATTGTGGGACAGGGATCCCTTCGAACCGAGCATCGTCACACGCGAGGATGGCAGCAAGATCATCGTCGCCCGCGGTTCTTCCGACGACAAGGGCCAGCTGATGACCTTCGTCGAAGCCGCACGTGCCTTCATTCAGGAAACCGGTGACCTGCCGATTGATGTCACCGTGCTGTTCGAGGGAGAAGAAGAATCCGGCTCCCCTTCCTTGAGACCGTTCCTGGAAGCCCACAAGGACGAACTGTCCTGCGACCTCGCCCTCGTCTGCGACACAGGCATGTGGGATGCAGAAACACCCGCCATCGCTATCATGCTGCGCGGTATGGTCGGCGACGAGATTGTCGTCAAGGCTGCAAGTCGCGACCTCCATTCGGGCATGTATGGCGGATCGGCACAGAATCCGAACCACATCGTTTCTGAAATCATCGCCGGACTTCACGATGAGAATGGCAAGGTGACCCTGCCGGGTTTCTATGACGGCGTCATCGAGATACCGGAAAACGTCACGAAAATGTGGGAGGATCTAGGATTTTCCGTCGAGGATTTCCTTGGTGAGGTCGGCCTCAAAAACCCGCGAGGTGAAAAGGGCCGTTCCCCGCTTGAACATCTCTGGTCGCGGCCGACGGTCGAGGTCAACGGCATGTGGGGCGGCTACCAGGGGGCAGGTTCCAAGACCGTGATACCGGCAGAAGCCCATGCAAAATTCACCTTCCGTCTGGTCGGTGATCAGGACCCGGTCAAGATCCAGGATGCTTTCCGCGCCTATGTGCGCTCCAAAATTCCCGCGGACTGCTCGGTCGACTTCATTGCCAAGGAAGGCAGCCCCGCCCTGAGGCTCGATTTCAATATGCCCGCGCTGGAAAAAGGCGAGATCGCCCTAAAGGACGAATGGGGCAAGGAAGCTGCTCTTGTTGGCATGGGCGGCTCCATTCCGATTGTCGGAGACTTCAAGCGTATGCTCGGCATGGATTCACTCCTGATCGGGTTTGGCCTTGAGGATGATCAGATCCATTCGCCGAATGAAAAGTACAATCTGACCAGCTTCCATAAAGGCATTCGCTCCTGGGCGCGTGTCCTGGACGAACTGTCAAAGGGCTGACCGGCAACCGTTACGGCGGGTTGAACGCTAAACCCGCCGATATACTCAAAGCAGTGCGAAAACTCGGGGAACGAAACATGAAATCCATCTGCGTCTTTTGCGGCTCGAGCCACGGCGCACTTGAAACATATGGCGATGCTGCCAGGGATACGGGACGGATCATAGCCGAAAATGGCTATCGTCTGGTCTATGGCGGCGCCAAGGTCGGCTTGATGGGGACTGTTGCAGATGCAGCCCTGGACGCAGGCGGGGAAGTTGTCGGTGTGCTTCCAAAATCGCTGCAGAACAAGGAGATCGGACACGATGGCCTCAACGAGCTTCATCTCGTTGGTTCCATGCACGAGCGCAAGGCGCTGATGGCCGATCTTTCAGACGGCTTTATTGCGCTTCCCGGAGGCGTTGGCACGCTGGAAGAGATATTTGAGGTCTGGACCTGGGGGCAGCTTGGTTATCACGCCAAGCCTTGCGGCTTCCTCAATGTCGAAGGTTACTACGACCAGTTGATCGCCTTTCTGGACCATCAGACCCGGGAGGGTTTCACCAAAAAAGCCATGCGCGACATGGCACAGGTCGCAGAAACGCCGGACGCTTTGATTGACCGGTTCAAAAACTACGTTCCACCGTCGACACCGAAATGGATCAAGAAGGACGAAACCTGACGGTTTTCTGAAGTTTGGCGACGTGTCTTTGAAAATATCACTCCGCCGTCACAATCGTTTTTGTGAGGGTATGACCTAAGGCAAGCTTCAGGACCTGTGCACATCAGGCTGCAGTCTCTTTGCAAACAAGGCGTTAGTTGCTAAGTCCATATCAGCACCGCACATAAGATCGCGGCCGTCCAACAATAATGTGTGTTTAGTCTATGCGCCTTCGTGATTTGGGTCTCACCCTGCTTGCTGCTTTGTCTGTAATTGCGTGTTCGCCAACTGCAGATTTCGACGGAACGTCCAGCAGACTCGTTTCGACCTCGAACCTCACATTGGTCCAAATCACGGAAGACAACGTTGGCGGGATAACCAAGGAAACCAGTTACGGTTCGAATTCCATCGAAACAGCCCTGCCCGGATTTACGACGGAAGGGGTTCAGACCGCGGTTGAAAACAACACCGAGTGGGCTCTCGCCGCATTCAACACCGACGGTTTCCAGGTGCTGCAGGTGTTTAAGGGACAAAACGGCAAGGTACGTTCCGTTCACGGTGTCACCCACCATTTGCAGGGCCCGAATGGTGAACGTATCGGTATGACCTTCGCGGATATCGGCACAGCCCGTGCTGACTGCCGAGCCGGCAAGAACCTGTGGCGCGGCATGGCC
>NZ_JAILWL010000418.1 GCF_025698965.1 Roseibium sp. | reverse complement strand
GCCAAAGGTGTGAAGGTTGCTCGCGGCGCAACGATCCGAGCATTCAGTCATCTGGAAGGAGCCAACGTCGGGACCGGCAGCGTCGTTGGGCCTTATGCTCGCCTACGGCCGGGTGCGGTACTGGGACCGGACACGCGCGTCGGCAATTTCGTGGAGGTGAAAAACGCCACTTTCGGCGCCGGAGCAAAGGCAAATCATCTCAGCTATATCGGCGATGCCAGCGTCGGTTCAAAATCCAATATCGGTGCTGGAACAATAACCTGCAACTACGACGGCTACCTGAAACATAGGACCGAAATTGGTGCCGGTAGTTTTGTCGGGTCCAATTCCACGCTTGTCGCGCCGGTCAAGTTGAGCAATGGCGCATTTGTAGCTGCTGGAAGCACCATCACCAGTGATGTTCAAAGAGATTCCCTTGCATTCGGGCGCGCCAAGCAGGTCGTCAAAGATGGCAAGGCAAAGCAGTTGCGTGAAAAACTGCAGGCGGCGAAAGACGCCAAGTCTTGAAACAAGAAAATTTACCAGTCCGTGTCATCTTCTGAAACAGGGATTGATTTCTGTTGTGGCTGTCCTGTCGTCTAAAGCAGGGCAGTCAAATGGTTTTTTCAACAAAGGGCTTTTGCATGTGCGGGATTATTGGCGTTCTGGGTCAGGTCGAGGCAGCGCCGCGGATTGTCGATTCCTTGAAGCGGCTTGAATACCGGGGATACGATTCTGCTGGTGTTGCGACTTTGTCCGAAGGTGAAATTGTCCGGCGCAGGGCGGAAGGCAAACTTCGGAATCTCGAAGAAACCCTGGAGCGAACCCACCTGCCGGGCACATCCGGTATTGGTCACACCAGATGGGCCACGCACGGCGCACCGACCATTTCCAATGCTCATCCGCATGTCGCGGGTTCCGTTGCGGTTGTTCACAACGGCATTATCGAGAACTATCTCGACCTTCGCGAAGAAGTTGTCGCGGCAGGGTCCGTTCTCGAAACGGATACCGATACCGAAGTCGTCGCGCATCTGATCAATCAGGTCCTTGCAGGCGGGGCCGCCCCGCAAGATGCAGTCGCCGAAGTGCTGCCACGCCTCAAAGGAGCCTTTGCGCTGGCGATCCTGTTTGCAGGGGAAGATGATCTGCTGATCGGTGCCAGGAAGGGATCGCCCCTTGCCATCGGTCATGGTGATGGCGAGATGTTCTTCGGGTCCGATGCAATTGCCCTGTCGCCCTTCACCGACCGGATTACCTATCTGGATGAAGGCGATTGGGCTGTCCTTACGCGCTCGAGCGTTCAGATTTTCGATCTGAACAATGAAGCGGTGACCCGGCCTGAAGCGCGGTCCTCAGTCAATTCAAATCTGATGGACAAAGGCAATTACAAGCACTTCATGGCCAAGGAAATTCACGAGCAACCGGAAGTTCTTGGCCATACACTGTCCCGTTACTTCGACTATGGAAGCAAAAAGGCGTTAGTGGCAGATGCTGACGCACTGAAGTTCAAGGATCTGTCCCGCCTGATCATTACCGCCTGCGGCACGGCCTATCTTGCGGGATTGGTGGCCAAATACTGGTTTGAAAAATACGCACGCCTGCCGGTTGAAATCGATATCGCCAGCGAGTTCCGTTATCGCGAAACGCCGGTGAGCGACCGCGACACTGCGCTGTTCATTTCTCAGTCGGGTGAAACGGCGGACACGCTTGCCTCCCTGCGTTATTGCAAGGAAAACGGGGCGGCAATCGGGGCAATTGTCAACGTACCCGAAAGCACGATAGCACGTGAAGCCGACATGGTTTTTCAGACGATCGCCGGACCGGAAATTGGTGTTGCCTCCACGAAGGCGTTTACCTGCCAGCTGGCTGTTCTGGCAGCGCTTGCCCTGCAAGCGGGTCGCGAGCGAGGGGTTCTGTCTGCCGAGCGCGAGAGCGAACTCGTTTCCGAACTTATCGAAGTTCCAAGCCTTGCGTTGAAGGCGCTTGCGAGCGAGAGCTCAATTGAGAAACTCTCTCAACCGCTATCCAAGGCCAACAACGCGCTTTATCTCGGCAGAGCGACAAATTTCCCGCTGGCATTGGAAGGAGCCCTGAAGCTTAAGGAACTTTCCTACATTCACGCAGAGGGCTATGCCGCTGGTGAACTAAAACACGGGCCCATTGCATTGATCGATGAAAACATGCCCGTGTTTGTCATTGCCCCTTACGACGGCATCTATGAGAAGACTGTTTCGAATATGCAGGAAGTTGCTGCGCGTGGCGGCCGCATTGTTCTCATTACGGATGAGCGAGGGGCTTCTGAAAGCGGAGGAGCTGCCGAAAACACGGTCATATTGCCGGACATGTCCGACATTGTTGCTCCGATAATCTACGCGCTTCCTGTCCAGTTGATCGCCTATCACACAGCAGTCTTCATGGGGACGGATGTCGATCAACCGCGCAACCTGGCAAAATCCGTTACGGTTGAATAACTTATGGAAAGTGCTGACGACTATTCCATCGTTTCATTTGAGGCGTGGCACAGACCCCATGTGATTGAGCTGTGGGAGAAGTGTGGCATGACCCGACCCTGGAACGATCCTGACAAGGACATTGACCGGAAGTTGACGGATCCAAGGGGAGGCTTTTTTGTCCTCCTTAAGGGCACGGCCGTTATTGGCAGCGTCATGGCCGGGTATGACGGACACCGTGGTGCGATCTATTATCTTGCGATCGATCCGGCGTTTCAGTCCGTGGGCCTGGGCCAGCGGTTGATGAACCACTGCGAAGCATATTTGTTGGAACTTGGGTGCCCAAAAATCAATCTGTTCGTGAGACAGGGCAACGAGGCGGTTATGAAATTTTACGAAAAACTCGGGTTTTCACAGGAACTTGCCGTCCCGCTCGGGAAGAGACTGATCCCTGATAATTGATGCTGGTGAGATGGTTTCGAGACAGTTCGGAGACGGATACGTGAAGTGTTACTCGGCAGGTTTTTTCTGTGTGCCGGACGGCCGGGTTGCCACGTAGGCCGCGCATCCGATCATGAAGAGTGCAACGAATACGGCAAGCCAGAGATCAGGTTCGGCTGTCAGAAGAAACATCAGATAACCAAAACCCATGCCTGCCAGGGCAACCAGTTTTGACCTGGGCGAAATTGCACCGTGTTCCCGCCAGGCGATTACCGGTGGGCCGAAAACCGGGTGGCGCAGGATTTTCTCTTCCAATGCAGGTGAAGAGCGTGCGAAACAGGCTGCTGCCATGATAAAGAAAATCGTACTGGGAAGCAGGGGAAGAAATGCCCCGACGATACCGATACCAACGCAGCCGGTTCCCAGAAGTTTGAACGTGGTCCGCCGCAAAACTGCCTCCAAATCCGGCGTTTTTCGGATATACCGCTGAAAAATAAATCAAGCGCAGGATACCGCTCTGCGATAAGGATGCTTATCTAAGTGCGGATCAAGTGAAAGACAAGCACTCAAAGGGACTTCGATCAGGTTTCGCCCATGAGCCGGAATAAACATAAATCAGAAGACTCGCAGATCATAGGCCATAGGCCGGGTGCGGCAACACGTCTCCGCAACTACTTCCTGACGGGCCTGGTGATCACCGGTCCGATCGGTATCACATTGTGGCTGACATGGACTTTCATCAAATGGGTCGATGGGTGGGTCAAGCCGTTTGTACCAAGGGTATACAATCCCGATACCTATCTACCGTTCCCCATACCTGGTTTCGGACTGATCGTTGCAATCTTTGTCCTGACGATTGTTGGCTTTCTCGCTGCAAACTTTCTCGGTCGAAGTTTAATTTCTATCGGCGAAAACATCGTCGGCCGTATGCCACTAGTTCGTAATATTTACAGCGGCTTGAAGCAGATTTTTGAGACGGTACTTGATGAGCGAGGGAACAGTTTCACCAAAGCCGCGCTAGTCGAGTATCCGCGCCGGGGACTGTGGGCGATCGTGTTTATCTCGACGGAGACCAAGGGGGAAGTCGCGAAGCGCCTGAAGGATTCCGCATCAACTGTTTCCGTCTTTTTGCCGACCACTCCGAACCCGACTTCCGGCTTTCTGCTTTTCGTTCCAAAGGAAGATATCATCGAGCTTTCGATGTCTGTTGAAGAGGCGGCAAAGCTGGTCATTTCAGCCGGACTTGTCAGTCCCGACCTTCCAGACATTCTAGAGGATGTTATCGCAGATCCCGAGAAACTTGAACGGATCAGAAAGCGGGAACAGGCTTGATCAGCCCGCTCGAAGAAGTCTGATTGCCGCGTCTCTGCCAAATAGATAGAGCAGGCAGCGCAAGGCTTCACCACGTTCAGACTTGAGTTCCGGATCGGTTTCAAGAATCAGTCGGGCATCATCCCGTGCGACTTCCATCAGGTCGGCGTGCTCATCCGCACGGGCGATGCGGAAACCTGGCGTTCCGGATTGTCTTGTGCCGAGAATTTCGCCGCCGCCGCGCAGTTTCAGGTCTTCTTCCGCAATCAGAAATCCGTCATTTGTCTCACGCATGATGTTCAAGCGTGCACCGGCAGTTTCTCCAAGTGGCCCCTTGTAAAGAAGGACGCAGGAAGATGGCTTGTCGCCGCGGCCCACTCTGCCCCTGAGCTGATGGAGCTGCGCGAGACCGAACCGTTCTGCGTGCTCAATTACGATGATGGTTGCATCGGGAACATCGACGCCGACTTCGATCACGGTTGTTGCTACGAGTACCTTGGTTACACCGGATTTGAAATCTCCCATCGCCGCGTCTTTTTCTTCCGCGTTCATGCGGCCGTGAACCAGTGACACGCGCTGGCGAAGCGCGTGTTCCAGCACACGGTGACGATCTTCAACTGCTGCAAGGTCGATTTTTTCGGATTCTTCGACACGCGGGCAGACCCAGTAGACTTTCTGTCCGTCGGAGATGGCCGAACCGACCCTGGATATGATTTCGTCCAATCGGTCCAGGGAAACGGAAACGGTTTTGATCGGTTTGCGACCTGCAGGTTTGTCGGTCAGGCGCGAGACATCCATGTCGCCAAAGCAAGTCAGGACCAGTGTGCGAGGGATCGGTGTTGCAGTCATCACCAGAACATCAACTCCTTGTCCCTTGCCTGAAAGGGCGAGGCGTTGATGGACCCCAAAGCGGTGCTGTTCGTCGACGACGACCATCCCGAGATTCTTGAATGTGACTGACCCCTGGAACAGCGCATGTGTTCCGACAACAAGGTCGATTTCACCGGTATCCAGTTTATCCTGCAGCAGACGTCTTTCCTTTTGCGTGTCCTTGCCTGTCATCAAAGCAAGGCGAATTCCGGCTTCCTCACAAAGCGGTGCCATCGACGCGAAATGCTGCCGGGCAAGAATTTCTGTCGGTGCCATAAGCCCGCCCTGCGCGCCGGTTTCAATAACCTGTGCGAGTGTCGCCAAAGCGACGACGGTCTTTCCGGCTCCGACATCCCCCTGCAACAATCGGAGCATGCGGACAGGCTTGGCCAGGTCATCGTTGATTTCCTTGATGGCTGTTGCCTGGCTGCCGGTCAGTTCGAACGGCAGGGCTTTGATCACGGCTTGCTGCAACTTGCCGCTCGGTGTGCGGGCAACACCACCAAGAGTGCGCATGTTTGCGCGGACCATCGCCAGCGCCAGCTGGCTGGCAAGCAGTTCATCATAGGCCAGTCGCTGCATATATGGCGACTGTGGTTCTATGTCCTGACGTTCCCTGGGGGCGTGCAGGGTGCGAAGCGCATCGCCGAAATCGGGCCATCCGGTCTTGTGCAGATAGGCATCGTTCAGCCATTCGGGCAGATGCGGCAGTTTTTCAACCGCGGCCTTCATGGCTTTTTGCAGGGTTTTGGAGGCAAGACCAGCGGTCAAGGGATAGACCGGCTCGATCGCCGGCATTCCTTCAGCTTCTTCAGGCTTCAGTGAGTAGTCCGGATGCACCATTTGAGGGCGCTCA
>NZ_JAILWL010000417.1 GCF_025698965.1 Roseibium sp. | reverse complement strand
GCCGAAGCCTCTGATGATCTCACCTTGATCGCGGCTGAAGCCATCAAGACACTCACCTTCGAACTTCTGACCGATGCTGGTGAAAGCGGCATGGCACCAAAAGATGCGATGAGCCTTGCCAACGCACTGCGCGCAGCTTGTCAGGCTCAAGGCGTCTCCACACAGCGCCGGCTGAAGGTCGAGAAGGAATTCGCTGAGAAAGCGAGCGAAGCGGTTGAGAAGGTTGCCAAGGTCAAGGGCATCACCACTGAGACCGCCGAAGCCATCAAGGCGCAAATTCTGGGTGTCAGGAAATGAATGCGCCGATCTCCAAGGAACAATGGGTGGAGCTGCGCCGGCAGACCGAAACCTCGATCGACGATATTGCCGCAGAAGTCGGTCTGCCGAACGTCCTTTTGAACTATCAGTCCAAAGCGGTGAGACTTCTTGACAACACCGGTGTCGAAGTTCTGTTCATCGAGAAGTCCCGCCGAATTGGAATGACATGGGGACTGGCTTCAGTCGCGGTGTTGAAAGCTTCAAAGGCAAAGAGCGCCGGCGGCATGGACGCACTCTACATTTCCTATTCGCAGGAAATGACGCGTGAGTTCATCGACGCATGCGCCATGTGGGCGCGCGCCTATGCCGTCGCCGCTGTGTCGCAAGACGAATATGTGTTTGAAGACACGGATCCTGAAAATCCAGACGAGACCCGTGAGATCCAAGCTTTCCGGATCCGCTTCGCATCCGGCTTTGAAGTTGTCGGCCTGAGTTCTTCCCCGCGTTCCCTGCGCGGTAAGGAAGGGCTTCTCATCATCGATGAGGCAGCCTTTGTCGATAATCTAAAAGAGCTTATCAAAGCCGGTATGGCCTTCCTGACGTGGGGCGGTCAGGTCGTTGTCGTTTCCACTCATGACGGCACAGAGAACGAGTTCAACGTCCAGATCCAGGACATTCTGGGCAAACGGTCGCCATACGAACACATGAAGGTGGACCTGGACGACGCGCTGAAGGACGGTCTTTACCAGCGCATCTGCCTTGTGAAGGGCAAGGATTGGACGCCAGAAGGCGAAGCTGAGTGGCGGCAGAAGCTCATCGACAACTATGGCGAAGGCGCGGACGAGGAACTGTTCTGCATTCCCACCATGGGATCCGGCTCCTGGCTGACGGCACCACTCATTGAAGCCCGGATGAAAAAAGGCGCTCCGGTGTTGCGGCTGGAGCTGCCGAACGACTATTTGCACAAGTCAACGCTTGAACAGGCCGTGCTGATGGCTCCCTTCATGGCTGAGCTGACTATCGCGCTCGATAAGCTTCCGAAAAACGTCAAGTATGCCTTCGGGTTCGACTTTGCCCGTGTCGCCGATTTGACGGTCGGATGCCTGCTTTCGATCGAGACGGATTTGAAACGGCGTGAACGGCTGTCCTTCGAATTGCGCAATGTTCCGGGGCAAGAGCAAAAGGACATTGTGCGGAAGGTTCTTGAGCATGTTCGCGCCCAGCTTGTCGGGGCGGCATTCGATGCCACCGGCATGGGCTGGACGGTTGCTGAAGACATGGGCCGTATTTTCGGCCTGCGCGAGGATCCGGTAGAAGGTGCCGGCCTTGTCATGCCGATCAAGTTTTCAGAGACCTGGTACCGGCTGGAAATGCCACCGCTCAAAGTCGCTTTTGAAGACGATGCGATCGAGCTTGGCGCGGACAGCGAGCATGTCACGGATCTCAGATCGGTAAAGCTGATCAGAGGTATTCCGCGTGTGCCTGAAGCCCGGACAACGGAGAAGGGCGAGGAAGGCAAGAAGGCCGGTAAGAAACGTCACGGTGACTATGCTATTGCGCTCGCCCTGGCACACTATGCCAGCCGCATGCGCTGGCGTGAGTTCGATTACAAGCCCGTGCCGCCCCCCAAAAGCAAGTTCGATGAAACCTCGAACCATGGCAAGGACGATGCCCCGTATCGAATGGGCAGCTTGCGCAAGTCCCGAGGCATTTTCGGCCACGTTCCCCCATGGCCGCAGCGGCGGCTGGATCAGTGCCGGCCGCGCCATCGGAACCACGCCGCCAGAACCTTGCCCTCACGATCGACAGAAAGAGACTTGAACCATGGCACCGCCGCAGCTTGTTGATCAATATCTCCGCCCTGTTTCGTCCAAGTCGCTAAAGACCGAACAGGCTGGACCGACCGTCCAGGCGATCCATCGCCATAATGTGATGCATCCGGCAAGCGGACTGACACCGCCCCGGCTGGCGAACATCCTGCGCGAAAGCATTGACGGGGATCCGGAGCACTATCTGGCGCTCGCCGAGGACATGGAAGAACGCAACGAGCATTATGCCGGTGTTCTGGGAACCAGAAAGCGGCAGGTGTCGAGCCTTGACATCACGGTGGAAGCCGCCAGCGACAATGCGGACGATGTTCGAGACGCGGATCTTGTCCGGGAAGCAATCGAGAGGGATGTCTTCAGGGACGAGCTGTTCGACATCCTGGACGCGATCGGCAAGGGCTTTTCTGCCACCGAAATCCTATGGGACACCTCGGAAGGCCAGTGGCGGCCGAAAGCCTTCAAATGGCGGGATCCACGCTGGTTCCGTTTTCACGACGATGACGGCGAGACGCTTCTCCTTAGAACACCCGGTGGTGACGAACCTCTAAAACCCTATGGTTGGATTACTCATTTCGGCAAAGCCAAGTCTGGTTTACCGATCCGGGGCGGTCTGGCGCGGGGTGCCGCCTGGGCGTTCCTGTTCAAATCCTTCACCTTGAAGGATTGGGCGATCTTCTGCGAGGCTTACGGTCAACCGCTTCGGGTGGGCAAATACGGGCAGGGGGCCACGGAAGAAGACAAGGCCGTCCTGATGCGGGCGGTCGCAAACATCGGAGCTGACTTCGGCGCGATCATCCCGGAAAGCATGATCATAGATTTTCTTCAGGCAAAGCTGTCCGGCACCCATGAGCTCTATGAGAAGCGGGCGAACTGGTTCGACCGGCAAACGTCGAAGCTGGTTCTTGGGCAGACCCAGACGACAGACGCAGACGCAGGTGGTTATGCCACTGCCAGCGTTCACGACGGTGTCCGCGAAGATATCGAGCAGGCCGATAGCCGACAGGTTTCTGCAACCCTCAACCGAGATCTTGTTCGGCCGCTTGTCAGTCTCAATCATGGCCCGCGCAAGAAGTACCCAAAGATAACGGTCGGCCGGCCGGACGAAGTTGACGTCAAGATGCTGGTGGAAAATGTTGCTACGCTTATGCCGTTCGGGCTGAAGGTCGGCATGTCCACCATGCGTGACAAGATCGGCGTACCGGAACCGGACAAGGACGAAGAGCTGCTGACCCCACCGTCTGCCGTTAGCCAAGAGGACCCGGCCGATCCTGAAGCCGAACCGGAGAAACCGACTAAGGTGCAAGCCTTCAGATCGAGCCCGCCCATACGCGAGCCGGATGCGATCGACCGGGCGATCGATGGCATCCTGGCTGATGAGGGCTGGGAGCCTCTGGTTGCCCCGGTGATTGAAGGTCTGGAAGAGGAACTGGCGGAAGCAACGTCGATCGAGGAAGCGCGCGAGATCTTCCAGCGCCGCCTTGAGACCATGGGTGTCACGTCCCTCGCAGACAAGCTCGCTCAAGCCAGCTTTGCCGCGCGGATCTCCGGTGAGGCCGGGGAGGACCGGGACTGATCATGGCGGCACATTACACACCCTTGCCACCACGGGCCGCGATCGCGGCGCTTCGGGCACGCGGCGGCAATCTTCAGCCTACCTTTGCGTGGCAGGATGTTTATGCTGAAGATCACGCGGCCATGTTCACGGTCGCGAAATCCACGGGGCACGATATCTTGAGCGACATATGGAACGCACTTCTAAAGGCTCTTGAAAACGGCGAAACCTTCGAGACCTTTGCCCGGCGGATCAAGCCGGAACTGGTCAGGAAAGGTTGGTGGGGCGAAGCGATCGAAGAGGACCCTGAGACCGGAGAACCGACAAAGGTGCGTCTTGGATCGATGCGCCGGCTGCGAACCATCTTCGATGCCAACATGAATGTGTCTTACGCGGCCGGACAGTGGTCCCATTTCGAGGAGCTGAAATCCAGCCGGCCGTTCTTGCGTTATGTCGCTGTCGATGATGGTTTGACCAGGCCGGAGCATTGGCGGCTTCACAATCTGGTCTTGCCCGTTGATCATCCGTTCTGGGTAATCTATGCAGCGCCCAATGGATGGAACTGTCGCTGCACGATGCAAAGCCTGTCACAGCGCGATATCGATCGGCTCATTGCCGAGGGCGAGGAACTGAAATTCGAACCGCCTCCGATTTCCTATTCGTCCTGGACGAACAAGCGCACGGGTGTAGTTCGGCAGATCCCGGACGGCATCGATCCGGGCTGGGATTACAATCCCGGCAAGGCCGGACATGCAGCCACGATGGAAAAGCTTTTGGCACGCGTCCCGCCCGAATTTCCCGATCCTTAAATAAACGGCCATAGAAGCCGCTGGAGGCGTTTTTGCGCATGGTGACACCGGCGAAAGGGCAAATGCGCGCTGGTGCTGTTTAATGCCTGTTTAATTTTGATCCTGAATTGACGGCTCACCCCTGAATGGCGGGTGGCGCTTTCAAATCCGGTCTGATACCGTTGAAACGCTCCCCATAAATCAAAAAAGAGCTACGGCTGACAGCTGTCAGCCCCGTCATGCGTTTGGGCCGGTTCTAGCTTGGCCCCATGAAAAACGACGCCGCTCACCTCTTCATTGCCGCTTCCGATCCTGTCGCCGCTGAAACTAGCGGTGCCTGGATGAAGCTCATGCCGGCCGGGACCTTCAAGGCACGCGACGGCCGTGGTCCCTTCCATGCTGGCGACAGCCAGTCCATGGAAGCGATCGTGCGCCGGACAGAAAGCTTCCTCGGCGATACGGAATTGATGGTCGATTACGACCATCAGGTGCTCTCAACCGGCAAGGCAGGCGGCTAAGGCTGCCGGCTGGATCAAGGAATTCCAGGTTCGCGAAGACGGCATTTACGGCCTGGTTGAATGGACCGACGCCGCAGCTGCTGCGATCGGGGCGAAAGAGTATCGGTATCTGTCACCGCTCTTCGGCACTGACAAAAAGGGCCGTGTCGTCCGCTTCGCCAATGTCGCCCTGGTGAACATGCCGGCAATCGACCTTGAGGCAATTGCCGCCAACGCTCAGTTCCCTCCCACCAAAGGACCCATCATGGACAAAGACCTTCTGGAAGCCCTCGGCTTGTCCGAGGGGGCTTCGGAAGCCGACGTTTTGGCGGCTATCCAAGCCTTGCAATCCGGCACGTCCGCGATCGCCCTTGCTGCCGGCCTCGACAAGGACGCCGACAGCGAGACGATTGCGGCTGCCGTAACTGCGTTCGCTGCGCAGGCAACGGCGGACGATGCCAAACCCGATCCGGCCAAATATGTGCCGGTTGAACAGGTCGAGGCTCTGCAAGCCACCCTGACGGCCTTGACCGACAAGATTGACGGCAAGGACGCCGAAACTGCCGTAGCTGCTGCGATCGAGCAAGGCAAGCTCGCACCGGCGCTCAAGGACTGGGGGCTCGAGTTTGCCAAAACCAACCTTGAGGGCTTCGAAGCGTTCACCGCCAAAGCGCCGGTCCTGACTGGTGCGCAGCTTGGCAACACCCCGAAAACCGAAGGCGACCCGGATCTTGACGCCACGGATCTTCAAGTCATGTCCCAGATGGGCTTGAGCCGTGAAGAGATGGTCGCTTCGAAGAAGGACCTTGACGCATGACCGCTCTTGCAACTGACCGCCGCACGCCGGAGCGGTCCGGAGATGTCCGGGAATTTCCGGCAGCAGCCAGCACCGTTCTTTATGCCTGTGCCATGGTGGCGCTCAATGCCTCCAATTACCTCGTACCGTTTTCAACAGCCACCGATCTGGTTGCTGTCGGCCGGAACGAAGCCCGCGTC
>NZ_JAILWL010000416.1 GCF_025698965.1 Roseibium sp. | reverse complement strand
CCGCCGACCTGTTTGCGAAGTTCGGTAACCAAAACCGGAACGGGGACACCGGCCGACAGCGTCCCCGCCGCCAGGGTTGACGGGTCGATGGACACGTCATTCAGCGCTTGCTGGATCTCCTCGGCGGCCTCATGTGGAATGACGTTCAAATGGCCCTGAACCTTTGCGAGCGCACGCTCGAACAGGATCATATGGGCAACATCGCTTTCATCATCGAGGAGCCGGACAAGCTCCTCATCGGCAAAAAGGCCGGAATAGATCGGGCTGGAAAACAGGGAAACGGGCATGGCTCACAATCTCGGGGTTCAGCCCTTCATTGAGAGCCATCGGGCGAAGGGCGTCAAGCGGCTCTGAAGGGAAGCTCGAGGATCTCGCGTGCCTGCTGCCAGGTAGCAACCGGTCGTTCGTGCTTTTCGCAAAGATCCACTGCGCGCGCCACCAGAGCTGCGTTCGAAGGCGCAAGCGTATCCCTGTCCAAGCGCATGTTGTCTTCCAGTCCTGTGCGCGTGTGCCCCCCGGCCGCAATGCACCATTCATTGACGGTCAGCTGATGCCGGCCTATTCCGGCCGCACACCACTCGGCGTCTGGTGCCAGGCGTTCAACGGTCTTGATGTAATAGTCGAACACATCCCTGTCGACGGGCATGGCATTCTTCACCCCCATCACGAATTGAACGTAAAGCTTGCCTGGAATACGGCCATCGCGGTTCATGGCGGCGGCCTGATGAATGTGACTGAGGTCGAATGCTTCGATCTCCGGTTTGATGCTGAAAGTTCGCATCTCGCCTGCGAGCCAGTCGACAAGATCCGGCGGGTTTTCATAGACCCGCGTCGGAAAATTGTTGGAACCGACGGAAAGCGAGGCCATGTCCGGTTTGAGCGGCAGCATTCCACCGCGGGCCTGCCCCGCACCCGAACGACCTCCGGTCGAAAACTGGACAATCATGCCCCGGCAGTGCTTTTCCAGCCCCTCTTTCAGCCGCGCGAATTTTTCCGGATCTGAGGATGGCGTCTCGTCATCATTGCGAACATGTGCATGGACGATGCTTGCGCCCGCTTCAAATGCCGCTTGAGTGCTTTCAACCTGTTCCGACACTGAAACAGGAACGGCCGGATTGTTCGCCTTCGTCGGCACGGAACCGGTGATGGCAACGCAGAGGATGCAGGGTTTGGTCATGTCCGGGTTCCTTGCTGGATCAGATATCGAAGAAGACCGTTTCGTCTTCTCCCTGCAATTTGACATCGAAGCGATAGATTGTCTTGCCGTCGCGCTCCGTTCTCCGGGCCAGCAACGTTTTGCGACGGCGTTCCCATTCGATCAGGTTGATGACCGGATCTGTCGCGTTGGCGTCGGTTTCATCCTCGAAATAAAGCCGTGTATGCAGGCCTACATTGATGCCACGGGCAACGATCCAGAGCGTGATATGCGGAGCCATGACCTTGCCGTCTGCACCGGTCACCCTGCCGGGTTTGATCGTCTCGAACGCCCATTCGCCGGTTTCGAAATCCGTGATAATGCGACCCCATCCGCGAAAGCCTTCTTCCACGTCTCCTGGATGTTCGCGATGCGCATAGATACCGTCCGCGTTGGCCTGCCAGGCTTCGAGCAGAACATCCTTGATCGGTGAACCCATTCCGTCGATGACGGTACCTTCTATTCGGATGCGTTCTCCCTTGGCATTCGGTCCGGCAATGTCCCATCCAAGTTCCTGGCCATAGATGTCAAATCCGGCGGCCCCCGGCGCGAGCCCGATATGAACATAAGGACCGGCGGTTTGGGAGGGCGTTTCCTTCAGATAGTCAAGCTGTTGGCGCATGATCAGTTTCCCTCCGGCCGGTTTTCGAACAACGTGGACCGGCGACCGCGCAGGACGATGTCGAACTTGTAGGCAATGGTATCGAGCGGAATAGTCGCGTTGAGATCGAGCCTGGCAATCAGTTGCTCGACCGCATCCGGGTCCGGAATCGTGTTCACGATTGGACATCTGGCGATCAGCGGATCGCCTTCGAAATAACATTGCGTGATCAGACGCTGCGCGAAAGCGGTTCCGAAGATCGACATGTGAATATGGGCAGGACGCCAGTTGTTCACCCAGTTACGCCAGGGATAGGCTCCGGGTTTCACGGTGCGGAAATAATAGTAACCGTCTTCATCCGTCAGCGCGCGTCCGCAGCCGCCGAAATTCGGATCTATCGGGGCGAGATAGGTGTCTTTCTTGTGCCGGTAGCGGCCGCCTGCGTTGGCTTGCCAGATCTCGACCAGCGTATTGGGGACCGGTCTGGCATTCTCGTCAAGAACGCGTCCGTGCAGGATGATCCGCTCACCGATCGGGCTTTCGCCCGGCTTGGCGTAGTTACTCAAGAGATCCTTGTCGAGCGGATCCAGATCATTCTGGCCGAAGACGGGGCCGGTGGTCTCGCTGACAGTCGTCTCCAGACTGATCATCGAATATTGCGGTGAACGGGAGACGCTGGTCTTGTAGTCCGGCGTCAGCGCCGGTGGCTGCCATTGCCGGTCCCGCTGATAAAATGGGCCTGGTTTCATAATCCTCTCTCCGTTGACCTCACTTCAGCGGTCCGTCCGATGGCGTGTCTCTTCCATCTCCGCATAGGTTTCCTTGGCAATTTTCAATGCCTGATTGGCGCGGGGCACTCCGGCATAAATTGCAACATGTTGAAAGGCTTCGAGCACATCCTGCTTGCTTGCCCCGGTTCTTTCCGTCGCACGGATGTGCATGGCAATTTCTTCAAAGTTGCCGAGTGCCGCGAGCAGAGCAAGTGTCAACATGGAGCGTTCGCGCGCACTGATCCCATCCGACGCCCAAACGGTGCCCCAGGCGCTCTCGGTGATCAGGGTTTGAAACGGTGCATCAAGGTCGGTCTTGGATGCCTCCGCACGTTCAACGTGATCGTCCCCCAAAACAGACTTCCTGACGACCTGGCCGCGTTCAAAGCGCTCTGACATGGAGGTCCTCCTTCAGGAATGTCATGAGATGATTGGCAAAGACTTCGGGTTGTTCGACACAAGGCAGATGTCCCACACCTGCGATCTCGACATAGCGGCCGCCCGGTACAAGTTCGGTTGTTGCGCGAACCTGTTCCGGAGGACTTGCCAGATCGTCCGATCCGCAAATGCCTAAAACGCGCAGCTTAAGGGCGCGGGTCGTTTCCAGGAGATCGGTTTGGGCAATGGCCTCGCAGCAACCGGTATATCCTTCTACGGGTGTCCGGGTCAGCATGTGCCGCCATGCAAGGCATTCATCCGTTTGGCGGAACTTTTTCGAAAACCAGCGCTCCAGAACAGCTTCGGCCACGCTGTCCATGCCATCTGAGCGAATGCGCGCGATCCGGTCCTGCCACATCTCGGCCTGACCCATCTTCACTGCAGTGCTCGACAATACCAATCCTTCCACCAGCTGCGGTTTCCGGTCAGCCAGCAGCTGTCCGATCATCCCGCCTATGGACAATCCGACGAAAACACATTTGGTCACGCCGATTTTGTCCAGGAATTCCTCGGTATCGCTTACCAGGTCGTCCATCGAATAAGGCGCGGTCGGGCAGGATGATAAACCGTGCCCCCGCTTGTCGAAACGGATCAGGCGCAGGTCCGAATGGGGCAGCAGACAAACCAGTTTGTCCCAAAGCCGAAGATCGGTTCCAAGTGAGTTGGCAAAGACAATCGGCAGACCGTCCGGATCGCCGTCCTCGCGCCAGTGAAGATCTGCAAACCGGAGACGTGCAATCTTCATCAGTAGGGTAGTCCCACGTAATTCTGCGCAAACCAGCGTTGCGCGACTTCATTGTAGTGCAGGGATTCGATCTCGGCCCGTTGCATCTTCAGATCGAAGTCAGACTGATCCGGGAAACGATGCAGGAGATTGGTGGTGGCCCAACTGAATCGCTCCGCTTTCCACACCCTTGCGAGCGCCTTTTCCGAATAGTGATCGATGCCGTGGGTATCGTTACCCTGGTAGAATTCAATCAGAGCCTCATAAAGATAATGAACGTCGGAAGCTGCGGTGTTCAGGCCCTTTGCTCCTGTCGGCGGAACGATATGAGCTGCATCGCCGCACAGAAACAGGCGGCCCCAGCGCATAGGCTCGCTGACGAAGGATCGCAGCGGAGCAATTGATTTTTCAACGGAAGGGCCCGTCACCAACCTGTCCGCGATTGCCTCTGGTACCCGGCGTTTCAGTTCATCCCAGAACGCCTCATCGCTCCAGTCCTCAACCTTGTCGGTCAGCGAACATTGCACATAGTAGCGGGAGAGGTTTTCATTGCGCATGGAACAGAGCGCGAAGCCGCGTGTGGAATTGGCGTAGATCAGCTCGTCATGCACCGGAGGTGTTTCTGACAAAATTCCCAGCCACCCGAACGGAAAAACTTTTTCGTAGTCCTTGCGCACCGTGTCGGGAATTGTATTTCGGCTCACACCGTGAAATCCGTCGCATCCGGCCACAAAGTCGCAATCGATCCGTTGCTCTCGGCCATTCGTGGTGAAAGTTACATAGGGAGCATCCCGATCGACATCACCGATTTGAACACCTTCGACTTCGAAAATCGTTTTGCCACCAACAGCATCCCGGGCATCATAAAGGTCATGAGTCAGCTCGGTCTGACCATAGACGATGACGTTCTGTCCGATCAGTTCATGGAAGTTGATGTCGAACATTTCGTTTTCATAGGAAATGCAGGTGCCATGGTGGACAAAGCACTCCCGGTCCATGCGATCAGACACGCCGGCTTCGCGCATCATGTTGACGAGGCCGGTTTCCAGGATGCCGGCGCGGATGCGCGCGAGCACATATTCGCGCGTCTTCCGCTCCAGGATGATGGTGTCGATCCCCCTCCGGTGCAGAAGCTGTCCGAGCAGCAGCCCGGATGGGCCGCCGCCAACTATGACAACTTGAGTGCGCATGCGTTCCTCCTCTGTTGCACCCATATTGAATGTTCAAAAATGAGAAGTAAAATGAGATAACAAGCCACTTTGTTGCTATTTTGGGAAACTAATGCCACGTTTGGCCCTGAAATAGCGTTTCCAAACAAGGTAGGCATGATGATCGATCGGCGGATCAAGTTCCGGCACATCCAGTGCTTTGTTGAAATTGCCCAGGAGCGCAGTTTGAAACTGGCTGCCGACAAGCTGTTCCTGACTCAACCCGCGATTTCGAAGACCCTCAAGGAGCTGGAAGAGATCATCGGTGCGACACTGATGACCCGCAACAGGGCTGGCATCGCACTGACCAAGCAGGGCAAGGTTTTCCTGCATTTCGCACAGATCTCCCTTGCCAGTTTGCAGCAGGGGCTCGATGGCGTGGAAAAGGAAGGCGAGCACGCTCGTGCAACTTTGAAAGTGGGCGCTCTGCCGAGTGTTGCCGCCAGTTTCATTCCACCGGTCATTCGCGAATTTTCCGAACTTGCTCCCAATGTCATGGTGCAGATCATGGATGGTCCGCATGCCTACCTGATTGAGCGTCTGAAACTGGGCGATCTGGATCTGGTTATCGGCAGATTGGGCCGACCGGATTCCATGGAAGGGGTTTCTTTTACCCAACTTTACTCAGAGCGTGTCGATCTGGTTGTGCGCACCGGACATCCGCTGCTGGAAAATCCGGACGTCAAGCGGATTGTCGACTGGCCCGTCATCTATCCCCCGCAAGGGTCCGCGATCAGGCCGCTGGTCGAACGGTTCATGATCGCCAATGGTGTCGGCGATATTCCGAACAGGATCGAGACGGTTTCAGGAGCGTTCGGACGTCTCTATACGCGCCAGACGGACGCGGTGTGGATCATCTCCTCCGGCGTTGTTCAGAACGAGACAAATGATGGTCATCTGGTTCGGCTGCCATTTGACAGCGACATCACCAAGGGGCCGGTCGGGTTGATGACCCGTCCGGACACGCAACCGGGTGCGGAAGAGCAGGT
>NZ_JAILWL010000415.1 GCF_025698965.1 Roseibium sp. | reverse complement strand
AACAGTCATGACGCTGGTAGGGCGAAAACTTAATGTTCCAGCCCTGCCGACGTCGCTGCAACCGGTCATGGCTCCGACAGAAGAATTTCCAATCGGACTGTTCGGGTTGCCTAATCTTGGATCCTTTTTCAACCGGCAAAGCTATTTTCTGGGTCGCCGATTGATGAAGGCCGGACTGTCACCTCTCATGAAGCCACTGAAGGATGTCGCCGGTCCGCAAATTGCGATGCCGGGAGATCAGATTGACGGTTACGTGCCACATGACGGCAAGGCACTTTGCCTGCAGGCATTTTCGCGGGCACTGGTTCCAACACCCAAGGACTGGACTGCCGAAAACTGGGCCTGCGGCTATTGGTTCACTGAACCTGACGTTACCTACGAAGCGCAATCTGATCTCATGGAATTTCTGGAAAATGGCCCTGCCCCGATCTATCTCGGCTTCGGATCGATGCCGAGCAAGAACCCGAGAGAACTGACCGACAAGATTCTGGCGGCTTTGGCGAACACAGGTCAGCGTGCAATTCTGGCAACAGGTTGGGGCGGTCTGATGAAAGAAAGTCTGCCTGAGAATCTGGAAAAGCGTGTTTTCCTTTTGGAAAAAGCCCCGCATAGCTGGCTTTTCCCCCGCTGTGCGGCAATCGTCCATCATGGCGGTGCAGGCACGACCCACGAGGCGGTCCGATGGGGCAAACCT
Source organism: Roseibium sp. (assembly GCF_025698965.1). GTDB lineage: Bacteria > Pseudomonadota > Alphaproteobacteria > Rhizobiales > Stappiaceae > Roseibium. Next base: position 5,252 of record NZ_JAILWL010000415.1, on the reverse strand, counting down.
TCCCTGGTCTGCCCGGTCTTTGGCGACCAGCCGTTCTGGGGTGCGCAAATCCACAAAATTGGTGCAGGTCCTGCCCCGATACGCCAAAAGAAACTCACTGTCACTAACCTGACCAGTGCTCTGCAAGATCTTGAGAACCCGGCCTACAGGCTGGGCGCGGAAAAGGCGGGGGAAATCATATCGACAGAACCCGGGGCCCGGGGAACCGCGTCCCGGCTGATTGAGCAATTTGTTGAAATTCCAGCATGAGAATTTCGCATCAGGTCAATTGGGAGCCGATGTCTTGGTGTTTTTTGCATCCAATGACGGCTCGCACTTGTCCGGCCAAGCAAGAGAAGCAACTGATTACCCTTCCCTTTTTCCGCGCAGCCTGACACAACTAGAAAAAGCAAGCTTTTAGGTATTTACCCTGAGGAGTCACCCATCCGTGTTTCCCGCCCGCTATTTCGTTTTCGCCCTCTGTCTGGCACTAGCCTTTATTGCGTTCATTTTGATGTTTGCCGTGAACGTGCATTTCATATGGCCGTTCGTGGTATTCGCCACACTTTCGGTCATTGGATTTCTGGACTTGCAGCAGAGCAAACACGCTGTTTTGCGGAACTATCCGGTGACCGGTCATTTCCGCTACCTCTTCGAGGCGATCCGGCCTGAGATCCGACAGTATTTCTTTGAAAGCAACCAGGACGGTCGACCGTTTTCGCGCGAACGCCGGTCTATGGTCTATGACCGGGCCAAGAATATCGAAGATGTGCTGCCATTCGGAACCGAACTGAATGTTTACGCCGACACCTATGGCTGGGTGAATCATTCCATCCTCCCCAAGCCGGAAAATCACGAGCAGCTGCGCGTAACGATTGGTGGCCCGGAGTGCACACAGCCTTATTCCGCTTCGCTTTACAATATCTCGGCCATGAGTTTCGGCTCACTCTCCGGCAACGCCATCCTGGCACTCAACAAGGGCGCAAAGGCCGGGAACTTCTATCATGATACCGGCGAAGGCAGCGTTTCGCGGTACCACCGACAAGGCGGCGGCGACCTCGTTTGGGAACTGGGCAGCGGCTATTTTGGATGCCGCACGGCGGATGGCAAATTCGATCCTGACAAGTTCAGGGAACAGGCGGCCAATTCGCAGATCAAAATGATTGAAATCAAGATGAGTCAGGGAGCAAAGCCAGGCCATGGCGGCGTGTTGCCCGGCTCGAAAGTGTCTGAAGAAATCGCCGAGGCGCGCGGTGTTCCGGTCGGTCAGGACTGTATTTCTCCATCCTCGCATTCAGCCTTTTCAACGCCGATCGAACTGCTCGAGTTTATTCAGACGCTGCGCGAACTTTCCGGCGGGAAGCCGGTCGGTTTCAAATTGTGTGTCGGTCACCGGTGGGAATTCATGGCAATAGTCAAAGCCATGCTGAAAACCGGCCTCAAACCGGATTTTATAGTGGTTGACGGCGCTGAGGGTGGAACAGGTGCTGCCCCGATCGAATTCGCCAACCGGCTTGGCACGCCATTGCGGCAAGGCCTTTCCTTTGTTCACAACTGTCTAGTCGGCTCGGGTTTGAGAGAGGACATCAGAATCGGCGCCAGCGGCAAGCTGATCAGCGCATTTGATATTGCCGGCACGATTGCGCTTGGTGCCGACTGGGTGAATTCGGCACGTGGGTTCATGTTTGCAGTTGGTTGCATCCAGTCCCAGAGCTGCCACACCAACCGCTGCCCTACCGGCGTTGCGACCCAGGACCCGAAACGCCAACTGGCATTGGTGGTCCCTGACAAGAGCGAACGGGTGACGAATTTTCATAGCAACACCCTGAAGTCCCTGATGGCCTTCACGGCTGCGTCCGGTCTCAACCACCCGAGCGAATTCAAGCCGGAGCATTTTTATCTGCGCGAAGGTCAACGTGCGATCATGCCGGCCAGCTCAGCCCTCACCTGGCTGAAAAAAGGTGCGCTTCTGGACGAAGCCCATGACATTCCAGGCTATTCGACCTATTGGGACATGGCTGTTGCCGAGACCTTTGAAGCAGACAAATCAATCGAGGTAGCCAAAGCCCTGCATCATCATCGGCGGGGATATCATTGAGAAGGTGAATAGATCTCTTGCGACGTGTCGACGGTCCCCGACCCTACTCCAACCGTTGGCTCAAGGATTGTGCCATCAGGCATTACTTTGACAGTTCCCACTGCTTTTGGTGTGACCACCGGAGTTTCTAGATCCTGCGGAGATACACTAAGTTTCCCGACATTTCCGGAGAGGTCATCGATCCACTCACGATCAATCTGCGGTTCCAGGGTCGAAGTTGCGTTTGACGGTGTTTCTGCAGGTGGTGACTCGACCCTGCTTTCCAACTCCATTTCGAGTACGGACATCCTTGAGGTTAGAGCTCTGGTTTCTTCTGCCAAGTCGGTGACTTTCACGTAAAAATAATAAACTGCCGCACCGAATACCATGAGCACGAACATCAGGAATATGATCGCGATTTCCGTTACTGCCCCATCCCTGCGCTGAAATCTGTTCAACTTGCTGTCGTAGTTCATGAACCTTTCCGATATCGCCTAAAGTGCTTTTGCCAAATCGAATGTCTGAATTCCTTGTTGGAACACCCGGCAGCCAAAACCGCCGGGTGAATCTGAACAGCCCCTTGCATCATCACGAGGGAAGCGTGCCCTTGCCGACCTCTGTGTCCGTTGCCTCAGCCGCGACAAGGCCGTTTTCGGACGGAGAGGGACTTGAATTTCCGCCCAAGGAGGCCGCATCACTTGCAACCTCGGTGTCGTCTTCAACTGCGGCAGGTGAGGTTCCAAGGTTGGCCGTCAGGCCCGACAATCCTGATCCGTCAAGACCGACCTCCTTCATCATGGCATCCAGAAGCGGGGCCTGGGAACGGTATTTCAGTGCCGAAGACACCATCTGGTCGGCCAGGTTGCCACCGGAACCGTTGCCGTTCGCAATGTTCGCAACTCCTCCGGCGCCACCTGTCATGCCATCCACCTGGATGATCTTGATGCCGTCGATCTGCTCCATCGGTTTGACGCTTTCAGCAATGATTTCAGGCAATTGCTCCAGAAGCTTAACCCGAACCTGCATGGCAATCTGATCCGGCGACAGAAGATTTGCCGCTTCGTTGATCGCTTTTTGCCCCGCGGCCTCGACTTCATAGAGAGCTTTCTCGGCTTCGGCACGCAGCTTGTCCGCTGCAGCAGAGCCTTCTGCCTCAATGCGTAGCTTGGCAGCCTCGGCCTCAGCTGCGATACGAACTGCCTCCGCCTGGTCGGCAGCAGCTTTTTTCTGCGCTTCAGCACCAACCGTGATGGCGACGGCGTCCATTTCGGCGCCCTTGCGCGCCTCAATCAATTCGATCTGCTTGTCACGTTCAGCGATTTCAGTATCGCGGGCGGTCAAAACCTGTTCTGCCGCTCTTGCAGCAATTGCGCGCGCCTCGTCAGCCTGTGCCTCGGCCTCGGACTTTTCGCGAGATTTTGCGGCAACGGCAATGTCGCGATCCTGCTCAGCCAGCTCGATCAATTTCTGTTTTTCAACATTTGCAGCCTCGACAGACCGTTCCTTGGAGATTTCCCGCTCCCTCACCTGCTGGTCCATGGCGATCTGGCGCTCGGTGACCACCTGATTTGATTCAATGTCCTTTTCCTTGACCTTTTGTCCGGCAAGGATTTTGGCTTCTTCTGCTTCGCGCTCGCGCTCGGCCTGCTGCTTTGCAATGAGAGAAACCTGTTCCGCCCTGCGGATCTCGACTTCGCGCTGTTGCTCAAGCTTGGCGAATTCTTCATCCCGACTGATCTGCAAACGCTCCTGTTCCGCTTCCAGGTTTTTGCGCTGGATCTGAACCTCGGTTTCCTGCTCGATATCGTTCCGCTTTTTCCGGCGTTCCTCAATGGCCTGGGTAAGCTTTGTCAGACCTTCCGCATCAAAGGCGTTTTCCGGATTGAAATACTCGCGATTTGTCTGGTCGAGACCTGTCAGGGATACCGACTCAAGCTCAAGACCGTTTTTCAAGATGTCTTCCGACACTGCAGCCTGCACCTTCTGAACAAAGTTCACACGCTGCTCATGCAATTCTTCCATTGCCATTTCTGCGGCGACCGCACGCAAAGCGTCAACAAACTTACCCTCAACCAGTTCACGCAAGGCTTCCGGTTTCATGGTTCGCTGACCAAGTGTTTGAGCCGCATTGGCAATGGACTCGATCGTCGGCTGAACACGGACATAAAACTCAGCGAGAACATCAACTCGCATGCGGTCTTTCGTGATAAGCGCCTGATCGTTTGAACGGCGAACTTCAAGCCGCAACGTGTTCATGTTGACGGGTATGATGTCATGTAAAACCGGAAGAACCAGAGTACCGCCATTCATTACGACACGCTGGCCGCCGAAACCGGTCCGCACAAACGAGACTTCCTTCGAAGACCGGCGATACAGCCTCGAAATGATCAATCCGATGGCAAGAAGGGCAATAAACCCTATGCCCACGAGCATGACTATGCCTACAATCTGGTCCATAACCATTTACTCCTTCAGTCACTAATTTGAAATTTCCTGGTCCGGCACCGGGCTCAATCGCCAGCGCCGGACAATGCAGCATTGCTGTTCTGGATCGCGGTGTAGCGGGCTCCAACCTGCCGGACAATGATCACATCTGTTCCCTGGTTCAGCACTTCGCCGTCGACATCCGGTTCCACCAGCAGATAGTGGTTCTGGCCAGTGGCATCTTTCAGGCGAGCCTGGGCAGGAAGCCCCTTTTCCGCGTTTCCCTGAACGATCAGGGCCGGTTTACCGACAAACGTTTTGCGCGAAACAGCATCGCTCTCGTCTTTCGGCATGATCTTCGACAATCCCAACGCGGTCACGCGAGTGAAGGGTAAGGCACCTGCAAATGCACCGGCAGAGGCAACGATCGCCGGCAGCAGCCAACCACTCAAAGAATGGACCACGCTCTGCAGCACATATCCTGCCAAACCGAACCCGGTCAGGAAAATCACCAGAATGATCAATGCCGGAACCCTGCCGAAGCACAACCAGCCGAGAACACGCGTGAACATGCCTTGCCCGGCCGCCGACGCGTCTGCATTGACGCCCACCATTTCCAGGTCTGACGGCAGCGCACCACCGGCTATGTCACCGTCGAAATCCGGGGCTTCGATGTCAGGGACATCCACCTCCGGAAGGTCGACCTCCGGCAGCAGGCTGTCGATCATGCTCGACAACCCGAGGCCCATCAGGGTCCCCACACCTTCAGCCA
>NZ_JAILWL010000414.1 GCF_025698965.1 Roseibium sp. | reverse complement strand
TTCCCGTCAAAACCATAGTCGGAAAAAATCTCATCCGCACCGCTACCCGACAAGTAAACCAGCGCGCCTTCTTGCTTTGCCCTGGAACACACACCGGCGAGAATTAACGAGGCCTTGTCCTTGTGCACGCTCTTGCCGACCTCAACACGCTCACCTGCATCGTTGATGATGAAATAAGGCTGATCCTCAACAAACTGACCGATCCAGGCACGCAGTTCTTCAACATTCAGATCTGTTTCCGGAATGGTGATCGCGTGATTACCTGACGCTTTCACAGCAGAAAGGCGTCCACTGACCACATCCGGATCCTCGCGACCTTCAACAGTGACACTCATGAACTCTTTGTTCTGTGCAATCAGCGATGCCGCGATAGCTCCACTGTCATAACCGCTTGACAGTCCAACGAACGCCTTGCCTCGCAAGTGCCGGACCCGCTTGGCAACGGACCTGTCAAAGGCTGAAAACCAATCAGTCATATCGGTTTTATATTGCGCCAGATTGAAGGAATAGATTTCCCGTTCGATTATCCGACTGCGGTCCAAGCTGTATTCTACCGCATGGTTAGGTTTCAGCGGCCTGATTTCCTCAAAGCCTAAGACGGACAAGGCATCTCGATAGCTCGCGAAGCCAAACTCGTCACCTTTTGAACCAAAAAACAAAGGTTTCGTTCCGAAGCAATCCCGAGCCACATGAACAACGGACCGTCCAAAATCGGCAATGACAATAGCGTACTCACCGTCTAACTGCGCAAAACTCTCAGCGCCAAATTCCTTGTAAAGGTCATACAAATAGTGAGCTTCATTGTCATAATTTTCAGGGCAACTATAGATTTCGCCGTTAAACATTACGACGACATTCTCGTCCTCAGGAATATACGGCTGACTTACAAAATCGCCGCGCATTGACAAGAGGTTGTGACAAAAGAAGCAGTCACCGATCGTTCTGCTTTGAGTGAAATCCGGACCTCGCAACGCCATTATCCGATTGAAATCGGTCGTCGTTGGCTGGATGGTCGAAAATACGAAGCTACACATTCTTGCCCGTGAAGTTTACTAAAACACCGCTCGCCTTAGTGTGCTTTTCATAGCGCAAATGCAAGGTTTCGAACCACAAATACTGCAAGAATGCGATTAAAAAACGCGGCCCAAGCCCGGATACCCTTTTGTTAGCTCCTCTCCGACACGGTCTAGCTGCCGTCCAATCGCTGCAATGGCGCTGGCCCCATACCCGCAGGCTCATCACCAGCTCACATACTTGTCCGATTTCTTGGGTTGCAACTTCTTAACAGGAAAAGACCTTCATTTCTTCCCAAGTCAGTCAAATCGACCGCCCTGGCGTCAGACCGTTGACTTTTTCGATGATGGATGCCGCGTCGATCCCGAAATGGCTGTAAAGATCGCCGATCATTCCCGTCTGTCCGAAATGCTCGACACCGAGCGGGATGGTCTGGTGCCCCGCGACACCGCCGAGCCATGCAAGCGTTGCAGGATGACCGTCGATCACCGTGATCAGTTTGCAATGAGCCGGCAGATCCATCATCAGCCGTTCGATATGAGACAGAGCGGACTTGTTGCCGCGTGAGCGCGCCCGTTGCGCAGCCGTCCAACCTGCATTCAGGCGATCGGCGGAGGTGACGGCCAGGACACCGACATCGCGCCGGTGACCGGCAAGCTGACCAGCCGCCTCAATCGCTTCCGGTGCCACAACCCCCTGATAGGCGATGACAACTTCGCAATTCGGACCGGGTTTGCGCAACCAGTACCCCCCGTCGATGGCACCTTGCCGGAAATCGTCGTCGGCACGTTTGACCGGTTGCTCGATCGGGTTGGTGGAAAGACGCAGATAAACCGACCCTCCGGTTTCGTCGCGAAGCCAGGTCCGCTCGTCCGGATCGCCTTCACCATCACGCTGAAGGTAATCAAACGCCCATTCCATGATAACGGCAAGTTCGTCGGCAAAGGCTGGTTCAAAGGCGGCCAGTCCGTCCTGGCTCATACCGATCAACGGTGTCCCGATCGACTGGTGCGCCCCACCTTCCGGTGCCAGTGTCGTTCCCGACGGTGTCCCGACAATCATGAACCGAGCATCCTGATAACAGGCATAATTCAGCGCATCGAGCCCCCGGCAGACAAATGGATCATAGACCGTTCCAATCGGAATGAGACGCTCTCCAAACAGCGAGTGCGACAGCCCTGCGGCTCCCAGCAGAAGGAACAGGTTCATTTCGGCAATGCCAAGCTCGATATGCTGACCCTCAGGGGTGAATTCCCACTTTGCCGTTGAAGGGATGCGATGCTCGATAAAGGCATCGTGCATGGCATGACGGGCAAACAGCTTGCGGCGATTGACCCAGGGTCCGAGATTTGTGGTTCCGGTAACATCCGGCGACGTGGTGACAATGCGCTCGGCAAGCTTGCTGTCGCCCTTCGACAGATCATCGAGGACCTTGCCAAACGCCATCTGGGTCGAGAGATCGCGGTCCGACTGAAGTTCGATTTGCGGAACGTCGATACGTGCATCAAAGTGACGGCGCGTGCCTTTGGAGAAAAATGGAACTTGGTCGAGAACCGCTTTCAGCTCCGCAACATTTTCAACTGTTGCGAAAGGCTCCCACTCCTCTCCTTCTTTGACGCCCATATGAGACTGCCATTCGGCCATCTGGGTCTTGTTCATCAGGCCACCATGATTGTCCTTGTGGCCTGCGATCGGCGTGCCCCATCCCTTGATTGTATACGCCAGGAAACAAGTCGGACGGTCATGATCGATCGCGGCAAAGGCCTCTGCCATAGTCTCGGTGCAGTTGCCGCCCAGATTTTCCATCAGCTCCGCCAGGTCTTCATCGCTGCGCCGGTCGATCAGCGCCGTAACCTCTCCCTGGTCCCCCAGATCATCCATCAAACGCTGACGCCAGACCGCACCGCCCATAAAGGTCAGCGCTGAGTATTCCTGGTTGGAACAGTCGTCGATCCATTGTCGCAAACGCTCACCGCCAGGCTCAGCAAATGCGGCCCGCTGAAGTGCCCCGTATTTAACCCGGACGACGTCCCAGCCGAATGCATCGAAAATCTTCTCGACCCGGTCGAACAATCCTTCACGAACAATGCCGTCGAGAGACTGCCGGTTGTAGTCGATGATCCACCAACAGTTTCTGAGATCATTTTTCCAGCCTTCCTGCAGCGCTTCATAGACATTGCCCTCATCCAGCTCCGCATCTCCCACAAGCGCGATCATTCGGCCCAATGAACGATCCTTCGACCAGCGTTTTGCGTCGATATAGTCCTGCACCAGTGACGCAAAGGACGCGATTGCAACACCGAGACCAACCGACCCGGTGGAAAAGTCCACGTCATCAATATCCTTGGTGCGGGAGGGATAAGACTGAACTCCGCCGAACCCACGGAAATTTTCCATTTTCTCGCGCGTCTGATACCCCATCAGATATTGCATCGCGTGGAATACCGGAGACGCGTGCGGCTTCACGGCGACACGATCTTCGGGCTTGAGCGCCGAGAAATAGAGTGCTGTCATGATCGACACCATCGATGCGGAACTTGCCTGGTGGCCACCAATCTTGATCCCGTCGACTTTCGGCCGAATGTGATTAGCGTGATGAATCATCCAGTGAGATAACCAAAGCAGCCTTTTTTCGATTGTCTTGAGATGCTCGGTGCGCATTGCGAAGGTCCCCATAAATCCGATGCTTTCGCCCAATTTAACGACGACACTGAATCGGTTTCTTGCTATTTCCTACTCTCTTTGGCTATATTTTAGAGAATCCAGCCAAGAGAAAGATATTTAGTGGCAAATTCCACCAACTTAGACGCGTTCGATATACAGATCCTGCGAGAATTGAGGACAGATGGTAGAATCTCCCTTCAGGAGCTCTCCGAACGCATAGGCCTCAGTCCGACACCGGTCGCTCGCCGACTACGGCATCTGGAAGACCGCGGCGTCATAACCGGCTACTGCGCACTGATCGATGAAGTCGCACTCGGATACGAGGTTTCGGTCTTCGTGTCGGTTCAGCTCGACAAGCAGGTCGACATCACGCTCGACCAGTTTGAAAACGCCATTCAGGCATTTCCGGAAGTCGTCGACTGCTGGCTCATGACAGGCAATCGCGACTACCTTCTGCGCGTGGCAACCACCGGCCTGGCCGCTTTTGAAACCTTCCTGACGGGAAAGCTCACAAAGGTCCCCGGTGTAGCCAATATCGAGAGCTCGATCCCCCTCCGTCGGGTCAAGTCCGGTGTCGCTCGGACACCCTAGATCAGGCCGATGCTGTCCATTTCATGAAGTATGGCCCGGGTCGGATCACTGGCCCTCAGGCAGCGACAGCGGCCGGTTTCGATGGCATTGCATGGCTCAGATCCTCAAGAATGTCTTCCAGATCCTCCAGTCCGACGGAAAGGCGAACAAGGCCATCGCTGATGCCATGGGCCGCGCGCTCCTCAGGCGTATAGGTAGAGTGTGTCATCGATGCTGGATGCTGGATAAGCGTTTCGGCATCGCCGAGTGAAACGGCACGCTGGATCATCTCCAACGCATTCATCATATCGGCACCGGCCTGAAGACCACCTTGAAGTTCAAACGCGATCATGCCTCCCGGTTGAGTCATCTGTCGCGTCGCCAGATCGTGCTGCTCGAAGCTTTTCAGACCGGGATAATACACTTTCGAGACTGCCGGATGCGCTTCCAGCCAGTCAGCGACCTTTTGCGCTGTGGCGCAGTGACGGTCCATGCGCAGCGCCAGAGTTTTCAGTCCACGCAGAATCAACAGCGCATTGAAAGGTGCCATCACTGCACCGGTCATGTCTTTCATGCCGATAAGGCGGATTTCGCCAATCTGCTCGGCATTGCCAACTACCAGCCCGGCAACAACATCGCCGTGACCGCCCAGATATTTAGTCGCGGAATGCAGAACGATATCGGCGCCCATCTCGATCGGGCGGGTCAGGTAAGGCGTTGCATAGGTGTTGTCGACGACAACAGTCGCACCTGCCTCATGGGCGATCTCCGAAATTCGAGCAATATCAACCAGCCGCATGTTCGGGTTGGCAGGTGTTTCAAAGTAAACAACACGGGTTTTGTCGGAAATGGCAGAACGCAGATTGTCCGGGTCGGTCATATCGACGTGCGAAATCTTGATGCCGAACTTCGTCAATCCGTGACGCATGAAAGCAAAGGTGCATCCGTAAAGCGTCTCATCAACGATGATTTCGTCACCCGGGCTTACCAGTGTCCAGAGCGTCGAGGTGATCGCCCCCATACCGGAAGAAAGCGCCAGGCCGGCCTCCGCACCTTCCAGCTCGGCAATCCGCTGTTCCAGAAGATCCAGTGTCGGGTTGGAAATCCGGCTGTAAATATGCCCCGTGCGTTCACCGGCAAACATTTCACCGCCAGCTTCTGCCGTTTCGAAGACAAAGGTTGACGTGAGGTGCAACGGCGGTGTCAGGGCACCCTCGTTTTCCTGCGGTGCATAGGCATGGTGAATGGCGCGGCTTGCAAATCCCTTGGCTCGGCTCATGACGATCTCCCATCTATCTGTTTTAGCATTATGCCTGAGCTCAAGGGGCGATAGATTTCAAAATCTATCAGCGTTAATATGAAAATTAGCAGAATCTACCAATGGATCACCACATGGACGAAAAAGACCGTCAAATCATTCGAGCTTTGCAAAAGGATGGACGGATGACCAATCAGGATCTTGCCGATACAGTCAACCTGTCTCCTTCGCCGTGCCTCAGACGATTGCGGAACCTGGAAGCTGCCGGTGCCATTCGCGGCTTTTCGGTTGATGTCGATCCTGAAGCGTACGGCCTGCCGATCACCGTTTTCGTCCGCATTCGACTGGAACGGCACAACGAGGAAGATGTCCGACATTTCGAAAGCCGGGTTCAGACCATCGATGAAGTGCTGGAATGCCACGTCCTTACCGGTGCCATGGACTAC
>NZ_JAILWL010000413.1 GCF_025698965.1 Roseibium sp. | reverse complement strand
ACATTGCCCTTGGCGATGAACAGGTCCCAAAGACCGTCATTGTTGACGTCCTGAAACTCGGAGTGCCACCCGGTCGAGGGTTTCAGGTCGTCACCTGAATAGGGCCGATGTGCGGTGACGCCCAGGTCAAAGGCAATATCCTGATAGACCGGCACCGTTTCATCGGTATCCGCATCCAGCTTCTGGAGCTTTGTGTCCCCCATGCTGGTCAGTGCGAATTCCGGGAAGCCGTCGACATCAAGATCGATCGAGGCAATGCCCATGCCCCAGATCTTCAAATGTTGCCATCCGTCCGACTTTCTGTAGGGGCGGGGAGGCCGTCCCGGAGGAACGGCCCAGAGCTGTTCTTCTCCGCCGCGATAATAATGGCGGTCGTTCGAGATCCTGAGAGCCGCTTCTCCGGACCTGTTCCAGTCGGTGAAGAGGATCGACAAAGTACAGTACCCGGGTGACAAGCGCATGGCGTCCGGATATCCGGGCTTGCCTTCTGCACTCGGTTCAGGGCGGTAGAGAAAATTGTCGTGGCACGTGCCCCAGGGGGAGCCGGGGGCCGAGCGGTCGACATAATTACCGAATGCCAGCGTTGGAAACTGATTTCCCGGTTCGAAGGTGGCGGAAAAGGCCGTTGTCCACTCACGCCCGCCATCGAAACCGAGTGCGCGGTTGGCAACCTCGAATGTGCAATCCCCACGACCTTGAAGGAGCAGGTTTTCACCAAGACGCAGCAGAACCAGGTCAAGGACGTCGTCATTATTGAAATCGAGCGGATAGGCTCCGAGGACCATTGCTGATTGCTTGGAGGTAAGCCCGGTGTCAACGGGATCAAAATTCAGCACTCCACCGGTCGGGCTGGCATTGCGGAAAAGTTGGGACGGATTTTTACCTCCGGCGATGAACAGATCGGGCTTGCGATCTCCATTGCAGTCGAAAATTGCAGTCCCGCCGCCAACGAAAAACTCCCAGGCACCGTCATAAGTGTGGTCGACACCGGCGGTTTTCGCTTCTTCAACAAAGCCTGGTATCGGGGCAAGCGAAACTTGCGGAGGTTGAGTGTCTGCCACAGCCGGATGTGCCAGCAAGCTCGCAAACAGGGTGCCGGTCATTGTGGAAATGAGACGATTCATTCGGCAATCTCCAGGCTGCGCAGGAAGGCGATGATCGACTGGCGGTCCGGTCCCGGCAGACCCGCATATGCCTTGCGGCTATCGGTTGCCTCGCCGCCATGCGCCAGAATGACCTCGTCCAGCGTGGTTAAATCACCTCTGTGGCCATAAGGGGCTGTACTGCCAACTCCCCAGAGTTCTGCCGTAATGAACACGTCCCGCGCCACAAATCTTTGAGCCAGAAGTTCATTGCCGAATGTGTCATTGGCTGCATCAGCAATTTTGTGACGTTTCAGATCTCCATAAAGAGGGACCAGCACCCGGCCCTGATCGTCACGCGGTAGAGCCTTGACCCAGTCAAGCGTGGCTAGATCAAGCGCAAGCGGTTGTTCAAGATCGCTCTGGCGCAGGGTTCCTGCAGTGTCGAATGGACCCGGGTCATGAAAAACCAGGCTTTCCAGCGGCAGTGAAGGCACGTGGCACGACGAACAGTCGATTTCGTTAAAAAGCACTTCACCCCGTTGGGCGGCCTCCTGCCAGATTTCCGGCAGATTGTCCTTGCGTGCGGGAGCCGGCAGCGTTGCTTGCCAGGCAACGAGCGCGGAAATCTGACCTACCGTCATTTCGTTCGCATATCCGTCGGCGTCGAAATCGTCCGTTCCGGTCCATTCAGGGCCGAACCGTTCGCTGGGTTGAATGCCGTGGTGGGCGTTCATTGCGTTGACCGTGAATTGGCGCAACGATGAAAAGACCCCCTTCTGACTGAAGGGGCGTAACGTCAGATCGTCATCGATGCCGTCCAGAGCGGATACGTCCAGAGTTCCATCCGGATAAGCGGTGAGCGCTCCGAACGAAATCCCCTTCGTTTGCAGGTCGGCTTTGACCTGTTGGTTTTCAGCCCTCGCCTTCGCAAGAACGTGCCGCCTTTGCTGTCGCAGGTCTGTCGTCATCTCCCGAGCCAGCAACTCGATCAGGCCGGCTCCCTGGATCGCATTGGTGTTGCGTTCGTTGGAAAATTGCGGGTCGATCGTGTCAAAATCTGCACTCTCAAACCCCTCGGAGACAAAGACATTTGCCGTGAAAGCGCCCGCTCCACCGACGACCGGTTCGTTGTGACAGGATGCACAGGCATTGGCATCAGGGCCTGCAAGCCGCTGGAAGGCGAGATGGGATTGGCGACGGACTTTCGTTGGAACAGTGGCGCCGGTCGCGTCCGGCCGTCCCGCGCCGTCTAGGGTGGTGAATTTGGCGGAAAACAGTTCTTCGCCAAGAGGTTGGAGAACCGCAATAGGGTCCTGACCTGAGGCCGCCAGTGCCCCGATATCGACGTCGCTCCTGATCGCTTTTTCGCTCCAGGGTGGCAAATCGGGATCCGCAAGCGATCCGGTTGGCAGGAACGCGAAGGCGACGCAGAGTGTGGATGTCCACTTGAGTGCCCTTGTCATGCGGGCACTTCCGAATTGTCGGGTCGGGAAGACCGATTGGACGAGGGAGAGGCGGATCCCAGAAAATCCTTGTCCAGACGTTCCATCGATTGCGCGATCAGGCCGCTGCGAATGAAGTCCTCGTTCCAGGGCATCACATCGAGCGAGAAATTGTTCCTCAAATCAGCAACGAGTGCTTCTTCCAACCCTTCCCACATGCCTTTTTCCATGAAGGAAAACGCCCGCATTGCCGCGCCGGTCAGAACCAGGCGCTTCGGATCGATCATTGCGATCACCCTGGCAATACCATAGCCGAGCACCCGTCCGGCTTCATGGAAAGCCTTGAGGGCGTTCTCATCTTCCGAACTTGCCAGCTCAATCAGGCGCGCCAGGCCACTCACACCTGCATCGATGGACACCGGATCGGTGTTTTCGGGCAGATGGGAAGCCGCCCGCACCAGGGCGTAATCGGAAAGATAGGCCTCCAGGCAACCCTTCTTGCCACAGCGACAAAGAGCCCCGCCCGGAATATGGTTGGCATGTCCGAATTCCGCCGCCGTGCCACTCGCCCCGGCGAACAGCTGGTTGTTGAGATAGAGCCCCATGCCGACACCGTAATCGAGCATGATCACAGCAAACGTGCCGCTGTAACGGTTCGGGTCCGACCAGTGCAACGCTTCGGTTATCATATTGGTATCGTTGGAGATATAGCACTCGGCGCCAAAGGCCGACTGCAACGGTTCAACGACCGGTATCTTTCGCCCGGCAAAGGCCGGGCTCCAGGCGACAACACCGGTTTCCGTTTCCACGACACCTTGCGCGGCGACGCCGATCTCGCGGACACGCGACGGACCGACACCTGCTTCCTGCAGAAACAGTCTGATCGCTTCGGTCAGCGTTTCTGGAAAGCTGTCGGCATCTGCTGACGCGCTGTCGAAGTGAGTGCGTTTGTCCTGTGTCACCTCACCGGCAAAATTCACCAGTGACAGATCGATGTTGTTGACCGACAGCCGGACCCCGATCGTATAGACCGCATCCGGATTGAGTTTCAGCAAGGTGCGCGGCCGACCGCGCGCCTGAGGTGTTTTGGGCTCCTCGCTTTCCAGACTGAGAATCAATCCCTGGTCCAGAAGGTCGGAGGTGATGGCCGTCACGGTAGCAGGGCTTAGCCGCGTCATCTGGCCGAGATCGATCCGAGCCATCGGACCTTTCCGGCGCAGGGCCTGTAGAACAATACTTCTGTTTTGCCGCCGGATCTGATCCCGGTCCGCCTTGCGTGTCATGCTCGCTCAGCTCTTCCCACGGTGTTTCCTCTGTCCCGGTTTTTACCGGTTTTCCTGCTCTTCTACGGAGATTTCAAGCCCCATGGAGCAGAGTTTTACAAAACCATGTTGACAGGAGCCGCGCTTTCCTGCAACTTTTTTTCGGGCACCAAAAAAAATAACAACATGGTTGTCCTAATTGAGAGTGCCTCAAAAGGCGCTTGCTAAACAGACGCATTTTCGGTGCGGCCAAACGACGTGTGCCGCATCAACTGGAGGAAACATCGCAATGCGTAAGATTACCACTTTGCTGGCGGGCGCCCTTTTGTCCGCGACTGCCCTGACCGCTGCCAATGCAGCAGACGCCGTCGTCGGTGTGAGCTGGTCGAATTTCCAGGAAGAACGCTGGAAAACCGATGAAGCCGCCATCAAGGGCGCTCTGGAAGCTGCCGGCGCAAAGTATATCTCTGCCGACGCACAGAGCTCTTCCGCGAAGCAGCTGTCCGACGTAGAAGCCCTCATCGCTCAGGGCGCGACAGCGCTGATCATTCTGGCCCAGGACGCTCAGGCAATCGGTCCGGCTGTTCAGGCCGCAGCTGACGAAGGTATTCCGGTTGTTGGCTACGATCGTCTGATCGATGATCCGCGTGCCTTCTACCTGACATTCGACAATGTTGAAGTCGGGCGCATGCAGGCTGCCGAGGTTCTGGCTGCCGCGCCGAAAGGCAACTACGTCATGATCAAGGGCTCCCCGACCGACCCGAATGCGGATTTCCTCCGCGGCGGTCAGCAGGAAGTTCTGCAGGCTGCAATCGACACTGGCGACGTCAAGATCGTGGGCGAGGCCTACACCGATGGCTGGCTGCCTGCGAACGCTCAGCGCAACATGGAACAGATCCTGACGGCGAACGACAACAAGGTTGACGCCGTTGTCGCCTCCAACGACGGCACCGCAGGTGGTGTTGTCGCGGCTCTGACCGCACAGGGCATGGAAGGAATTCCGGTATCCGGTCAGGATGGCGACCATGCCGCCCTGAACCGTGTCGCGAAGGGTACCCAGACCGTGTCCGTATGGAAAGACGCACGCGAACTCGGCAAGGCAGCCGGTGAAATCGCGGTTGCTCTGGCTGATGGCGCTGAGATGTCCGACATCCCAGGCGCTGCCAAGTGGACCTCTCCGGGTGGCACCGAGCTGACGGCGAAGTTCCTGGCTCCGCTGCCGATCACCAAGGACAATCTGTCGGCTGTTGTCGACGCTGGCTGGATCACCAAGGACGATCTGTGCCAGGGCGTCCAGAACGGCCCGGCTCCCTGTAACTAATAACAGTACGCTGAAAGCACGGTCCCGGTTACAATAACCGGGACCGAATTCAGGGTTGACTGCCAAAGCAGCGCCCCCGGGACAGGCCACCCGAAGCGAATAGCGTAATGGTCTCCAAGCAGGAGTAACCTCGATGTCGGACACCGCTCTGCCTGGGTCGAAGAACCCGGCAGCACGAAACTTTTTTGCCGCGTTGCAACTCGACACCCGCCTTTTGGGCATGATCGGAGCGTTTATCGTTCTGTGTCTTGTGTTCAACGTGTTCACAGATGGGCGGTTCCTTACACCGCGCAACATCTTCAACCTGACGATCCAGACCGTGTCTGTTGCCATCATGGCGACCGGAATGGTGTTTGTTATCGTCACCCGTCATATCGATCTGTCGGTCGGGTCTTTGCTGGCCACCGTTGCAGCAGTGATGGCGGTCGTACAGACGGACATTCTCGCACACCCCGACGTTCTTGGCCTCGGCCATCCTGCGATCTGGGTCATCGCGCTTCTTTGCGGGATTGTCGTTGGCGTGGCCATCGGAGCCTTTCAGGGATGGATGATCGGATATCTGGGTATTCCGGCTTTCATCGTGACACTGGGCGGCCTGCTCGTCTGGCGGAACGTTGCCTGGTTCATCACCTCGGGACAGACCATCGGTCCGCTGAATGAGAGCTTCACGATGCTTGGCGGTATCGGTGGAACACTGGGCGAAAGCGCATCATGGGTGTTCGGTATTCTCGCCGCAGCATTGGCGCTGTGGTTGCAGATTGGCTCACGGCGGCGGAAAGCGTCACATGGTTTCCCCGTTAAACCGGTGTGGGCAGAAGCAACGATCGGTGTGATTACGACTTTTGCGATCTTGGGATTCGTCGGAATTCTG
>NZ_JAILWL010000412.1 GCF_025698965.1 Roseibium sp. | reverse complement strand
CCGACAACCATGGACGCCGCAAGAAAAAACTGACCGATCATGAAGGAAACACCAGACAAGAGGTTCAAACGCGATTCTTCGGTTTCCTCCGCTGCCGCAAGCCTTTCATCAGATGTCATGACAGCCGTTGCAGCCGTTTCAAGTCCGCCGTAAACCGCCAGATCCCTTCTGCCCGCTGCCAGATCGGCGGCTCGCAAGCGCATTGCATCCGAGGCGGCATCCATGCGGCGAGCGCTTTTTTTGTCACTCGAGGAGTAGGAAAACCCGGCAAGCACCGCCCAGCCTCCCAGGAAAACCAACCCGGTGCAAAGAAGCGCAACAGAGATCAATCCCCAAACCAGAAGCAGGCAAACCGAGACGACCGACGCCAGAATTATCGGAACAACCAAACGCAGATAAACGGAGTCCAATAGCGTAACATCCAGCGTTAGGCGGTTCATCAGCAGCGCCGAGCGGTGGCCTTGCGTCCCACGGCGCGCGTAAGACGCAAACATCCTGTTTCTGAGATCAGTCAGAAACCGGAACGTCGCATCATGGGTCAAAACCCGCTCACCATACCGGCCGGTCGTACGGATGATGGCCAGAGCACGGATGATCGCGCTTGGTACGAAAATATTCAGAAAGACACCGCTCAGTCCGGCAATTGCTGCTGCGGTGATGAACCAGCCGGAAACGCCAAGGAGCAGAATACCCGCAGCCGCAGGCAGGATTGCGACCAGACATCCGAGCAAAAAATACAGTCTGTCGTGCCGATACTGGCTCCGGATGAGGGTCCAGACCGCGCTCATATGACGATCTCCCGCGCGGCCAGAGTGTTCGACGTCGACAAATCCATCTGCCTGTGAGCCAATGTCAGAACCGCGCGATCGTGCGTTGCGATCATTGCAGTCCGCCCAATGCATAGTTGTCTCAGCCCGGAGACGACATCTGCAGCTGTTTCTTCGTCCAAGCCGGCAGTCGGTTCATCTGCAAGCACGATGGTCGCATCCGTTCGCATTGCCGCACGCGCCAAGGCCACGCGCCGGATCTCACCAACCGACAAACCAAATCCGTCTTCTCCGAGAGGTGTTGCGAGCCCCTGCGGCAGGCGTCTGACAAGTCCGGCAGCACCGGCCAACTTTAACGCTGTCCAGATGTCTTCTTCCGAAATTGTAGCTGTATCGCTGACACCCTTGAGCAGATTTGCTTTCAAACCGCCGTGGAACAGGCGCGGCGACTGGCTCAGCCAAATGACGTTCTGGCGCAAGGGCGCAGCGATTTCCCGGATCGGTCGACCGTCGATCCGGATACTACCCTTTTCAGGTACGTGAAACCCCAGGATGCAATCCAACAATGTCGTCTTGCCGCTACCGCTGCCTCCGGTCAGAAGCAGAGTTTCACCCGATTGGATCTCCAGATTGAATTCCTTGAAAATCTGATGCTGTGACAGCTTCACGGAAACCTTTTCAAATTGAATAACTGGTGGCAGTGCGAACAGGCAGGATTGTTTGGTTTTTGCCGATTCACTCCTCGCGACTTCCCCGTCCGTGGTCAACGTCTCACCTGATCGAATATCAGCCAGGAGACTTGAGAGTTTTTCCTGAGCTGCAAGCCCGGCTGCACGGTCGTGGTAAGCGGTGGCGAACGCCCGGAGCGGTGCAAAGAATTCCGGCGCCAGTAGCAGCACAAAGAGACCGGCCTGATATCCTAGCGGTGCGCCCCAGGTTCCGACCCGGATCTCACCAAGCAACGAAAAACCGACATAAACTGCGCAAAATGCAATCCCGAGCGCTGAAAACAGCTCCAGGACCGTGGACGACAGAAAGGCAACTTTCAAAACCCGCATGGTTCCAACGCGAAACTTTTCGCCGCTAAGCTGAATGTCCTTCTTCGTTCGCTCCAGAGCTCCAAACAAAGTCAGGGTTTCAAGTCCCTTGATCCTATCCAGAAGTGTGCCACTAAGGCGGGTCAATTCCGCTTGCTGATCTGCGCTAGCTGCTTTTGCGCGCGTGCCGATCAGTGCCATGAACACGGGGATGATCGGTCCGCTCACCAAAAGGATCAGAGCCGCCAGCCAGCTGACGCAGGCGCTGGCGACGACAATCGCAATCGGCACAATCTTCAGGCGCATCAGCTGCGGCGTGTAGTTTTGATAAAAGGGGCCCAGAAGGTCTACCTGGTCAGTGATGTGAGCGGCGAAGGATCCAGACGCCGGAAAACCGGCAGCAGGCGAACAGGCAGTTGCCGACTTCAGGAGATCCACCCTTGCCCGTCTCTTGATCTGCCGGGCAACCAGACGGGACGCCTTCGATGCCATGTTTTGCAAAAATACCCGCAGGAATGCGATTGAAACGACACCACAAGCGGCAGCGAGCGAATAGGTCAAAGCATCAGGAGCAGCTTGATGTCCACTCGGGTCGATCTGGTACGCCAGTAGCGTACCGGCCGCCCAGGCAATCAACCCTGCTTGTGGTATCCAGAGCAAGTCCGACACCGATAGAACAAAACCAATGCGTTTCAGCCGGACAGTTTCCGACGTGTCCGGCAGTCCTATCGCAGTCTTGGCTGTTGAAGCGATAGACACCCCTCCTCCCAATTCATCTTTCATTTTCCGTCCTGCGCTGACCATTTTAGCTTAGTGTCGCTGTTCCTCTTCAAGTTCAAGAGGCATATGGCCGCTGTGCCGGTAATACCTGTCGAATGGATCCCAATATCTATACTTCGATGCAAGCCTCCGCACGTCCGTTCATCTAATATTTGAAAACCGGATCTATGCTGACAGGATGCTGTCAGGAGGCCTGTGCGAAAAATGTCTTTAAGGGAATACCCCCTTTGAAACATGGAGATAGATATGACTGGACCGTGTCTGGAACTGGTGATTTTCAAGGTCAAGGATGCCGACAAGGCACGCATCGCCCGTCGTGCTGCCCAGGACACCGTCAAGCAGTATGACGGTTTCATTTCGTGGACTGCGTATGAATCTTGTGAGGAGAAAGAGCTGTTCGCCGACGTTGTGTTGTGGCAGGACCTGACAACTGCCAAGGAAGCGGCAGAAAAGGTCATGAAGGATCCCGGTTTCGCGGCTGTCATGGCCGAAATCGACGGACTGGTTTCACTATCACACTACCAGGCAGACCGCACGGTGGAAGCTGAATCCGCCGCTGCGTAGATAGCTCGGACGGCACCAAGGGGCGGACCAAAGAACCTGCCCCTTGGTTGGAAGCTAAATGATAGTGTTTTCAGAAATCAGTTTGGGACGGTCTCATTTTCCGCAATCACTGCGGCGACAAGTGCTGAATCCAGATAAGCGCGCACTTTGCCGATCATGCCACTTTCATCGAAAGTGCAGACCCAGCAATAGCGATTGTCAAAAGGTTTGCCGTTGTGGGCAGTTGAAAGAGACTGCATCTCAACGATCGCCACTTGTCCGTCGAGATAAACATCAACAACCTTCAGCACGACACCTTCGTTCATGATCCGGTTCAGACGTTCAAATGTGGCGTGAAAGAAATCCGACTTGCTGGAGTAAGTGCCGGCAAGCGGGTGTGTGCCCATGACCTGCCACACAACATCGTCTCGTACACGTGCGAAAAATTCATCGCCGTGTCCGGTTTCGAGGTTTTTGAACAGGTTGCGGACCTGGTCTTTCTGGATCATTTCAGAATGCTTTCCCGGGGACTTCACACCGCTGGACAGAAATCCGTCAAATGAATCTTCAAAACACTGCGAACGGCTGTCTTACGTGAAAACCATAGCCCACAGCGCCCGGATTGCACAGCAGCGGTAAAAACAAAGACGGCGCCCAAGGGCGCCGTCACAAAACCCGATCCAAACGGATTTTACTTCATTGTCGGGATGACGAATTCTGCGCCGTCCTTCAGGCCGGACGGCCACCGGGACGTCACAGTCTTGGTTCGGGTGTAGAATTTGAAGCCGTCCGCGCCGTGCTGGTTCAGATCGCCGAAGCCGGATTTCTTCCAGCCACCGAAAGTGTGATAGGCGAGCGGCACCGGGATCGGCACGTTGATGCCGACCATGCCGATGTTGATGCGGGACGCGAAGTCACGCGCTGTGTCGCCATCGCGGGTGAAGATCGCAGTGCCGTTACCGTATTCGTGGCTAAGTGGCAGGTCGATTGCTTCTTCGTAGTTTTGTGCGCGCACAACGGAAAGAACCGGACCGAAGATCTCCGTCTTGTAGATGTCCATGTCCTTGGTGACATTGTCGAACAGACAACCGCCCATGAAGTAGCCGTTTTCATAGCCCTGCATGGAGAAGTTACGACCGTCAACAACAAGGTTCGCACCTTCCTTGACGCCCTGATCGACCAATCCCTTGACCCGGGCAAGAGCCTCCTTGGTGACCAGTGGACCGAAGTCAACGTCGTCGCCTGCGGTATACGGCCCGATTTTCAGAGCTTCGACCTTCGGCGCCAGTTTTGCAATCAGCGCATCAGCCGTGCTCTCACCAACCGGTACGGCAACGGAAACCGCCATGCAACGCTCACCTGCCGCGCCATATCCAGCGCCAATCAAAGCATCTGCCGCCTGGTCCATGTCAGCATCCGGCATGATGATCATGTGGTTCTTGGCGCCGCCAAAACATTGCGCGCGCTTGCCGTTGGCCGTTGCCCGGGAATAAACATATTGCGCAATCGGTGTGGAGCCGACAAAGCCCACAGCCTGGATTGTTTCGTCGTCGCAAATCGCATCCACGGCGCTCTTGTCGCCGTTGACAACGTTCAGGACGCCAGCCGGAAGACCGGCTTCGATCATCAGCTCGGCGAGCATGATCGGCACGGACGGATCGCGCTCGGACGGTTTCAGGATGAAAGAGTTGCCGCATGCAATTGCCGGGCAGAATTTCCACATCGGGATCATGGCGGGGAAGTTGAACGGTGTGATACCGGCAACGACGCCGAGCGGCTGGCGCATGGAATACATGTCGATACCCGGCCCTGCGCCTTCGGTGAACTCACCTTTGAGCATGTGCGGAGCACCAATGCAGAACTCAGCGACTTCAAGACCGCGGATTACATCCCCTTTGGCATCCGGCAGGGTCTTGCCGTGTTCACGGGACAGCGCTTCGGCGAGCTTGTCCATGTCACGGTTGAGAAGATCAACGAACTTCATCATGACACGGGCGCGGCGCTGCGGATTGGTAGCGGCCCATTTCGGTTGCGCTGCCGCCGCGTTTGCAATGGCGGCATCCATTTCCGCCTGGCTTGCGAGTGCAACCTGAGCCTGGATTTCACCAGTGGCCGGATTGTAGACATCAGCGTAACGACCAGAGGTTCCCTCAACCTGTTTGCCGTCGATAAAGTGACCGATCTTCTGCATTTCGCATTTCTCCCATGATGTCGAGGCCAGCCAGTGGTGCGCTACTCGACCAATCCTGTTCTCCCAATCTTTGTCTCTTTTATTTTTGCAATATACAAGATCCAGATTTCCGCATCTGTTGTGCATTTTTTATAGTTATGGCATGTGATTGACTTAACTTTGAAATCACGCCTCACATTGTCACGCCTGCCGACACAGGAGTTCATGTTGAGGGACTTTCTGCCTGTTAGCACCGGACAACCCGATCATACGGTCCCGGACGATGCATAAGGTTTGGGTCGTATTTATGAACTGGGATGACATCCGCATATTCCTGAGTATTGCACGCACCGGGCAAATCCTGGCCGCAGGCAGAAGGCTGGGTCTGAACCACGCGACTGTTGCCAGACGGCTTACGTCTTTGGAGGAAAGTCTGGGAACGCGGCTGTTCGACCGATCCACCTCGGGCTGTATCCTGACCGAAGCCGGGACCCGCTTTTTCGATCGGGCCGAACGTATGGAGGCGGAAGCAGTCGCTGCTGAAGCGGATCTCAGCGACGACACGCCAGAAATCACGGGCACAGTGCGCATTGGCGCCCCCGACGGATTTGGTGTTGCCTATCTCGCTCCGAGGCTTGGAAAGCTCTCTGAGAAGCACCCCGGCCTTACCATCCAGCTTGTGCCGGTT
>NZ_JAILWL010000411.1 GCF_025698965.1 Roseibium sp. | reverse complement strand
GGCAGCAGCTCAGCATATTCGCTGTGCACTTGACCTGATGTTCTACTTTTTGTCCGGGTCAAAGCCTTCAAAGACGATCTGGTCAGCATAGCGGTCGGCATTAGCGCGCTGTTCCTGGGTTCGAACCGTCCACGTCATGATCGGCAACTTGAAAAAGGACCGCATCAGGCTTGGGCCGGCTTTCGGCAAATCGTTGACACCGTATGAAATGAAATTGGGCCTGGTGCGTGGCGCGTGAAGGATATGACGCAGGATGAACCGGTCCACACGGCCATAGCGCGAGTAATCTGGTCCGGGTTCTGCACCATCAGCCACAATTCCCCTTAGAACGGAGGAATTGTGGTTCCTGGCATGGGAGAGCATGTCCGGGTCGAAGGTTTTGATACAGGCAGCGCCTTTGTACGAGGCAACCTGATCGGTGACATGGCGAACGAAGTCTCCTTGGGCATCCCGGCGCATCAGTGACTTGATCTCGATGACAAGCGGAACCTTGCCCTCGACCAGATCAAACAAGTCCTTGAGCAGCCAAAGCTTGTCTGTGCCCGTTTTCATATGAACTTGAACGAGGTCTTTCGACGGGTGTTCGATGACTTTGCCCATTCCTTCCGCCAGACGATCGAGTGTGTAGTCGTGAAAAACGAGCGCCTCGCCGTCGCTGGTCTCTTGAACGTCGACTTCGATAGCAAAATTCTTGTCGATCGCCTTTTGAATGGCTGTCGGTGTGTTTTCGATGACGCCGTTATCGGCATCGTGAAAGCCGCGATGTGCAATCGGCCGGGAAAAAATGGATTGGAGCTCAGGGGTCATGAATTGGACTTGGGTCAGAAACAGGTAGCGGCACCCCGAAACAAGGTGCCGCAACAAGGGAATTAATCTTCGATTTCAAAAATGGCTTCGATTTCAACCGCAGCGCCGAACGGTAGTGATGCCGCACTGACGGCGGAGCGGGCATGACGCCCTTTGTCGCCCATGGCTTCCACCAGGAAGTCGGAAGCGCCGTTAATCACCTGCGGTTGGTCGCCGAAGTCGCCGGTGGAGTTCACGAAGCCGACAATTTTGACGAGCCGGCTTACCTTTTCAAGATTGCCCGTGGCTGCCTTTGCCTGTGCAAGAAGGTTGATAGCGCAAAGCTTGGCTGCAGCCTTTCCCGCATCGATATCCAGCTCGCCACCCAGTTTTCCGGTTATCTGTATTTTGCCATCCTGCATTGGCAGTTGGCCTGAAACAAACAAGGGGACATAATTCGCCGCAGGTGCGGCAGCTTCCGGCAACGTGATGCCCAGGTCATTGAGACGGGCTTCGATAGTTGTGCTCATTAGGTTTCTCCGCACTTGAGAATTGGGCTTTGAACGCGTGCACGCACAGGCAAGGGTCTTGAGGGTGTCTTGGCGCAAATAATGAAAGCTGACAAGGCAATTTTTGGCCGCTCAGGGGTTTTGAAACTGTAACAGTCAGCGAATTGGGCATCTGCCCATGGTCCTGCAGGAATTTTCTGTGTAGTAAGCTTCGCTGTCTGATGAATTACAGGCAGGTTGTTTATTCGCTATGGCGAAAACTGCATATAGTCGCATAATGATAAGCGAGGGGACGACATATTTGTCACCCCAGCGAGTAAGAGGTTTTTGATGCTGTGCATTTCCAAGCCCTTGTCTTTGACAGGTTCCATAGCAGCGCTGGCCTGGGCAGTTGGCCTGGTTCCCGGTGCCGCAGCGATTGCCGGAACCGTGGGCGTTGCAGCAGGACATAAACTCGTACCGCACCGGGCGGTCTACGACATGAAGCTCGGTGAAACGGACGAGCAGTCCGGAATTGCGGGCCTGAATGGCCGAATGGTTTATGATTTTTCCGGCAGTGCCTGCGAGGGCTACAGTGTAAATTTTCGATTTGTAACCGAATTCCAGAATGCTGACGGTGGTCTGCAGATAACCGATCTTCAGACCACCTCATTCGAGGAACCGGAGGCGGAGAGCTATCAGTTCCTTTCCAAAACCTTCGTAGATCGAGAATTGGTCGAAGCAACGCGAGGAACTGCCCGGCTCGACGCCGATCGCAGGACCGTCGAATTGAAGGAACCGTCTGAAAAATCGCTCGATATTGGTCGCGAGGTTCTTTTTCCCACCGAACATCTTCTCGCAATAATGCAAGCTGCTGAAGAGGGAGTGCCCTTTGTCGCAGCCGACATCTATGACGGTGCAGAAACTGGAGAAAAGGTCTATTCCACGACGACGGTGATTGGTGCCAAGGCTGTCAATTCCGTTCAAGACGATGCAGAAGTTGCAAACGCAGCACCTGATGCTCCCTTGGAGGGGATGAATTATTGGCCCGTGACGGTGGCCTATTTCGATCCAGACGAGGAGACCGCTTCAGGCGAACTCATGCCGGTCTATCAGTTGTCTTTCTGGCTCTATCAGAACGGCATCAGCGGTCACCTGAAACTCGATTACGGAGACTTCACGATTCAAGGCAAGATGGCTGCGCTTGAGCTTTATGACGAAGACGATTGCTCCAAGCCCTAAGGTTGGCAATGGTGTCAGGATTTCTTTGAATCTGCTGCTGCTTTTGCCGCATGCGTAAGGCCGAGCTCCACTGCCGAATTGCCGAATTTGCTTCTGAGTTTGTCAACCGCAAGTTCGGCATTCTTGCGTCGTTCGGCTGACACGTCGACAAGGTCTTGCGGATCGGCCCTGTCGGCGGTTTCCAGATCGCTCACTCCGATACCGATCAACCGAAAGCGCCGGCCATCGGCCTCGATCTCAAGCAACGCTTCTCCGGCTGCGTAAATTCGGTCGGCAAGCTGGGTCGGATCGGAAAGATGCCGCGCCCTTGTGATCGTCTTGAAATCGGCAGTCTTCAGCTTCAGGGTGATACCGCTCCCGGCTATTTCAGCCTTCTTCAGTCTTGCAGACACTTTTTCTGAAAGATCCCGCAGAATCGGGCGAAGCGTTTCGAAGCTTGAGATATCCGTTCTGAAGGTTGTTTCCGTTGAAACGCTTTTTGCACCGCGCGATGGTATAACGTTGCGCGTATCATCTCCGTTGGAAAGCTGCGCCAGACGCAACCCAATCGATCCGTAGCGGCGGGCAAGGTCTGCTGCCTCCATCGTTTGCAGCTGACCAATGGTTCGGATGCCGTCCTTCTCCAACTTTGCCTGAAATACCTTGCCGACGCCCCAGATGCGACCGACGGGCATCGCGGCCAGAACCGTTTTAGCCTCGGCCGCCCCAATCACGGAAAATCCGCGCGGTTTTTCAAGATCGGACGCGAGTTTTGCCAGAAACTTGTTGGGTGCCAGGCCAACGGATGCGGAAATGCCGATATCGGTTTCGATATCGCGGACAAATTTGCCGAGAGTTTCCGCTGGCGTTGCCTGATGAAGGCGTTCGGTCCCGGTCAGATCCAGAAAAGCCTCGTCAATGGAAAGCGGTTCGACCAGTGGCGTTAACGCGCGCATGCGTTCCCGGATCTCCTTGCCGACCTTGGAATACTTTTCCATGTTCGGCCTGACGACGACCGCGTCCGGACAGGCTTCAAGCGCCTTGAACATCGGCATGGCGGACCGGACACCGTATATCCGCGCAATGTAACAGCAGGTTGAAACAACGCCGCGCTGACCTCCTCCGACAATTACCGGGACATCCAGCAGTTCCGGATTGTCCCGTTTTTCGATGGATGCGTAAAACGCGTCGCAGTCGATATGGGCGATCTCCAGCATGTCGAGCTCCGGATGGCTGACAACGCGTGGGCTGCCACAAGCCGGGCACCGGCTCTTCGTTGCCGGTGTCCGGGCGCCACAATCCCGGCAAAGGCCTTTTTGGTGCACAGGTGTCTGGGTCACGGCAACTGGTCACTGGGTTCGGAGGAACGCATGTGCACTAGAGGATAGCGCCGATGAAGCGTGCCGTCTCGTCCCAATCTCCGGTCAGAAGATCAATGTGACCTGTCTGCTCTGTTGTTTTGAGAAAGCGCGGATCTGCAATGAACTGGACCTGCACGGCTGCGGGATAGGAAGCCTGCACGGACGCGTGGTTGCCCGGACTGTCATCTATGAAGACAACCGGTGTCGTTCGTCCTGAGGCGAGGGCCGCAACTGCTCCACCTTTGGGACCCGAATTGATGACGACAGGAAAGGGGATACCCAGGCCTGACAACAACTGCTCGCGAATGGGTTTGTTGTGAACGCCCGGAAGATTTGTCAGAAGGACAATGTCCCAGTCCCGTGCAAGGTGTTCCAAGGCCGAGTTTGCCCCCGGCACCATCTCTTGACGATGACAGATCTCCTCAAAAAACATGAGGAGATGTTTGCGAACTTCATCTGCCGGAACAAGCGTTCCGTCTTTCCTGCCGCCGATATTGCCCGTCAGTCTGTATTCGTATTTCAAGAACATCAGGTCGCGGGCATGAAGATAATCCTCCAGGTGCAGGATCATATGCAAAATGACTTCGTCGACATCGCATATGATCAGTGGCCTGTCGGAACTTGGCAGGCTTCGGATCTGTGCAAGAACCTCCGGTAGAACGGGTGTTGGCTCAGGCATCCTCGTCAAGTCCTCCTGCAAGCGCGAAGCGCGCGGCCGCCATCATGGTTGGCCGGATACCCGCGTTTTCACAAAAGGCAAGCAGCAGCGGTTCGTCCATCATGTAGAATTCAAGCACACCCGCCAGAAATCCGGGTTCACCTGCCGCGGTGCGAATCATTTCTGGTCCGATACCGGAAAATGCAAGAAACCGGCCGATTTGTTCTGGCTCCCGGCTGAGCTGCAGAAGGGCTTCTGTAGCAATTCCTTGAGCTTCTTCAACGGATAATGACTTTCCCTGCATATTTTTCATTGTGTTTTTTTGCCTTTCTGAAACGATTCCGGGTTAGAACAAATTCAACGCGCGCCGGGGAGGGGTTCAACCGCCGACAACAATACGTGCGCTAGGGAAGATGGAACCGGCAGAATGCCGGGTGAAGGGCCGGACATTATGGCAAAATCCGTGTTGATTGTAGAAGACAACGAGCTGAACATGAAGTTGTTCCATGATCTGCTCGAAGCACACGGTTATAACACCTTGCAAACCCGTACGGGAATAGAGGCCTTGCAGCTTGCGCGCGAGCATCACCCGGATTTGATCCTCATGGACATTCAGCTTCCTGAAGTTTCGGGACTGGAAGTGACAAAGTGGATCAAGGAAGATGAGGAAATCGCTTCGATACCGGTCATCGCGGTCACAGCGTTTGCCATGAAGGGCGATGAGGAACGTATTCGTCAAGGCGGATGTGAGGCCTATATCTCCAAGCCGATTTCGGTTGCGAAGTTCCTGGAAACGGTCCGGGCTTATCTCGGCGAAGCCTGATTACCAATCGATTGAAGAACTGCGCCAGCTAAAGATTAAGGCAAGATCTAGTGCAATCGCAAGATGTCGACACGAAGCCTTGATTACGAAACAAGTTGCGAGTTCAGAGCTTCTAGTTCATATTAAGGTTACAGATTTACTAAAATTTCGGTGTTTCTGTGCATATTTTTTGGAATATATTGCAATCGGGTTACAATAGGGTAGGGTGACCGCTGATTAGGGTAATTCCTGATCCCCTCATGAGTGAGGTGTATGTGTCCTAACGAAGGATAGGCAAGAAAGTTTCCCCTCGGAGTGCTCAGGTCCGCCGCATCTCCTGGGTCCGTGGGGCAGGTCGGCAGGGAACCGGCCGATGAGTGGCCTCCTCGAATGCCGTGTTCCCGCCGACCACAATTTTCCGCAAAATTCCGCACGTTCTAAGCGTTGACCGCCGATAGGGAAATGTGAGCGAAACAACAAAAAACCCGCCGAATACGGCGGGTTTTTGCTGTTTTATAAGGTCAGCAAGATTACTTGATCTTGGCTTCCTTGAACTCGACGTGCTTTTTGGCAACCGGGTCGTATTTCCGCTTGACCATTTTCTCGGTCATGGTGCGGGAGTTCTTCTTGGTGACATAGAAGAAACCGGTGTCCGCCGTGGAGAGGAGCTTGATTTTAA
>NZ_JAILWL010000410.1 GCF_025698965.1 Roseibium sp. | reverse complement strand
CGCTGACTTCGGAAAGATCCAGAACGGCATCGCGGAAGCGTCGAGACGCCTCGCTTTTCGGAGTGATGAAGTCCGTCGACCGTGTGGAATTCAAGAGATTGTCGTCAGCAGCGAAGGCGCGTTCCTCGTGATAGCTGTCGATCAGGCTCTCGGGCGCGTCGCCATCCATCACCAATTTCAGCTTCCAGGCAAGATTGTCGATGTCCTGCACACCGGTGTTGGCTCCCCGTGCACCGAATGGGGAGACCTGATGGGCTGCATCACCGGCAAACAGCACCCGACCATAACGGAACCTGTCGATCCGCCGGCAGGCAAACTGGTAGACCGAGGCCCACTCCAATTCGAACTCCGCATCCTCTCCCAGCATGGCCTTGATGCGCGGAATGATGTTTTCCGGCTTCTTTTCCTCTTCCGGATCGGCGTCCCATCCAAGCTGGAAATCGAGCCGCCAGACATCGTCGCATTGCTTGTGAAGAAGGGTAGACTGACCTCGATGAAAGGGCGGGTCGAACCAGAACCAGCGTTCGGTCGGGAAATCTGCTTTCATGATGATGTCGGCAATCAGGAAGCGATCCTGGAAAAACTGACCGGAAAACCCTGCGCCAACCATCTTGCGGGTATCTGAATTCGCCCCGTCGCAGGCAAGAACCCAGTCGGCTTCCATCGTAAAGACACCATCGGGTGTTTCTACGGTCAGCGATGCGCCGTTGTCATCCTGCTTCAGGTTGATCAGTTTGTGTTTCCAGCGCAGATCGATGAGATTCGATTTCGAACACTCATCGACCATGTATTCTTCCAGATAGTATTGCTGAAGATTGATAAAGGCCGGGATTTTGTGACCATCTTCCGGAAGCAGATCAAATGTGTAGGCAAGGTCATCCTGGAAAAACACCTTGCCAATCTGCCATTTGATCCCCTTGTCGATCATCCGCTCGCCGCATCCGAGCCTGTCCCAGATTTCCAGAGGGCGCTTGGCGTAGCAGACGGCCCTCGATCCAACCGACACCGTGTTATTGTCATCAATGACGACGGTCGGAATGCCCCGCTGGGCAAAATCAAGTGCGGCCGTCAGCCCAATCGGTCCGGCCCCGATCACCACCACCGGGTGGCGCTTGACGGTTCCCGTCAGTTGTTCCTCCGACTGACGGTAGTCGAATTCCGGATAGTGATAGGTCTGAAACATCAAGCTCTCCTCCCAGCCCCGAAGTCAGGTTTTCAATCGCGGTGCATTTGCTGCAACGAATGCATTCGCCGCGGTCACACATCGGCCAGTTCTTTGGCATGGAGCCATTCGGCGTGTTTCGGCGCTCTTTTGGTCTTCGACCATTCCTCCAGCATCTCCCATTTGACGTCGTCCAGCTTGGCAAGAAGCTCTTCTTCCTTCGGATCCGGACAGGCAAGTTCCACACGGTGTCCGTTCGGGTCGAAGAAATAGATGGAATGGAAGATCGAGTGATCGGTGACACCCAATACTTCGACGCCGTTTGCTTCCAGGTGTTCCTTGAAAGCAATCAACTCGTCCCTGTCCTTCACCTTGAAGGCAATGTGCTGCACCCAGCGTGGTGTATTCGGGTCGAAGCCCATTTCCGGCTTGGTCGGCAATTCAAAAAATGCGAGCACGTTGTTGTTCCCGGCATCCAGGAAGATGTGCATGTAAGGGTCCGGCTCATGGGTTGAAGGCACGTGATCCTCGGCAATTGCCAGGATGAAATCCATTTTCAGCATTTTGCCGTACCACTCGACCGTTTCCTTGGCGTCCTTGCAGCGGTAGGCGACGTGGTGCATTTGCTCGATCTTCATAATGGCTCCTCCATATTAGTTACATATGTAACTATATTGACCAAATAGCACATCGCTTTGACGCAAGTCAATTGGTTACATATGTAACTAATCTGATTTTTGTCTCGATTGCCAGCGGTTCAGGAAGCAAATCCGGAGCATGATCGCAGTTTTGAGGTTGAACCCGTCATGAGGATCCTGGACGCAATTGTTTGAATTGACAGGACGAAAATCGCCGCGTCATATGAGGCTCTCTACATTTCAGGAGCCTCCATGTCCCACGATCATGACCACGATCATTCCGAGTTGTCTGACATCGAATTGAGGGTTCGCGCGCTGGAAACGCTATTGACCGAGAAGGGATATGTCGATCCGCCTGCACTGGATGAGCTGATCGAGACCTACGAAACGAAGATCGGTCCGAAGAATGGTGCCCGGGTTGTCGCCAAGGCGTGGTCAGACCCCGAATACCATGCTCGTTTGATGAACGATGCCACATCAGCAATTGCCGAACTCGGTTTCACCGGTCGCCAGGGCGAACACATGGTGGCTGTCGAGAATACGCCGGACACCCACAACATGGTCGTGTGCACGTTGTGCTCCTGTTATCCGTGGACCGTGCTCGGTCTGCCTCCCGTCTGGTATAAATCCGCACCATACCGATCCCGCGCCGTTCGTGATCCGCGTGGCGTTCTGGCCGAATTCGGCGTCACACTGCCGGACGAAACCGATATCAGGGTCTGGGATTCAACTGCCGAAGTCCGCTATCTGGTAATCCCGCGTCGTCCGGAAGGCACCGCTGGCTGGAGCGAAGACAGACTTGCAGACCTGGTCACCCGCAACAGCATGATCGGCACGGCCCTCGCGCTCGACCCTTCCGATCTGGAGGACGCAGCATGAACGGTGCTCAGGATCTTGGTGGCCAGATGGGATTCGGCCCGATTGAACAGGAAGAAAACGAACCCAATTTCCACACGAAATGGGAAGAGCGCGCATTTGCGGTGACGCTTGCCATGGGCGCCACCGGCAGCTGGACGCTGGACGCATCGCGTTTTGCCCGCGAAACGTTGCCACCTGCAGACTACCTGTCT
This sequence comes from Roseibium sp., assembly GCF_025698965.1. Lineage (GTDB taxonomy): Bacteria > Pseudomonadota > Alphaproteobacteria > Rhizobiales > Stappiaceae > Roseibium. The sequence continues at coordinate 3,138 of NZ_JAILWL010000410.1, read as the reverse complement.
TCCAGCTACTACGAAATCTGGACGATGGGTCTGGAAAAGCTAATTGTTGAAAATGGTCTCGTATCGGACGAAGAACTGCTGAAAGGCCAAGCGCTGACACCTTCCAAACCCGTCCGACGCGTCATGAAGGCGGAGGATGTAGCAGGTATCCTGGCAAAAGGCGGCCCCGTCGACCGACCGGAGCACAAGCCCGCAAAGTTCAAGATTGGCGATGTGATCCGCACGAAACGGATGCATCCTGAACACCACACCCGCCTGCCCCGCTATGCCCGCGATACTATCGGCCGGATTGAAGCCGTGCATGGCGTTCACGTCTTTCCTGACAGCAACGCGCACGGTCATGGCGAGCAGCCGACGTGGCTCTATGGCGTCGTCTTCAAAGGCACGGACATCTGGGGACCGGACAGCGATCCGAAGCTCACATTACGCATAGATCTCTGGGAGCCCTACCTTGACCCTGCCTGATACTGTTCAAGCGACGCCGCGCCTGCCGTTGGACCAGGACGGTGGCCCGGTTTTCAATGCGCCCTGGGAAGCCCGGGTCTTTGCAATGACATTGCAGGCCTATGACGCCGGCATTTTCAATTGGAGAGAATGGGCCGAAGCTCTTGGTGCGGAGCTTGCCAAGGATGACGACAACGACAACGGGGAAATGCCCGGGTACTACAATCACTGGCTCAATGCTTTTGAGAGACTACTGGCAGACAAGCGCGTTGCCGGTGCAAAGCAACTGGAAGACCTGAAGCAAGCCTGGAACCAGGCCGCACGGGCAACGCCGCACGGCCAACCGATTGAGCTCAAAAGATCCGGGAACTGATATGCAACTGAAGGTCCCGCCGGTAGCCGTCTTCCTGATCGCCATGCTGCTGCTTTACGCAGGTGCAACGGTGCTGCCTCAGTTCAATCTGTCGTTTCCAGGTCAGGCCTTCATCGCCATGCTTTTTGTTGTCGCCGCCATATTACCGGGTGGTCAGGCCGTTCTTGCCTTTGTCAAAAACAAGACGACGGTCAACCCGACCACGCCGGACCGGGCAACGACACTGGTGACTGACGGATTTTATCGCTTGAGCCGCAATCCGATGTATCTGGGGTTGCTTTGCCTGTTGCTCGCACTGGCAGTTTTTTACGGCACGCTTACTGCGCTCATCATTGTACCAGCCTTCATCTGGTACATGACCGAATTTCAGATCAAACCGGAAGAAGATGCCTTAAGACGGATATTCGGTGCCGACTATAGTTCGTACCAGAAGCGTGTCCGTCGCTGGATCTAGAGTGTCCGTTTGGACGGATTGGTGCATTACTTCCAAAGCAGTCCCCGAAGCGCCTGAAACGGGATGACAACATCGGCAGGATATTGCTGCCGGATTTCCGCCATCTGCTCACCTGACAGGAGGTCGCGGCGAAACGCTCCGTGTGAGGTTGCCTCCGTCCACTCCAGCATTGCGCCTACATCTGCAAACTCCAGCTCAAGTACCGGCCAGTCAAATAACTCGATCGAGAATCCTGCGGCGCTGATCTGTTCTCGCCAGATTTCATCAGACTGAAACGTGTTTTCCTGCATGATTTCGTCAAAACTGGGCATCATCGCAAGAAGTTCAACGATCTTGTGGACAGGCTCTCCGACACATTCAAAGACCATCCGGCCACCTGATTTCAACACCCGGTATGTCTCTGCCAGAAAAGCCGGCATATCCGTGATCCAATGAACCGAATAACTTGAATAGATGAAGTCGAACCGATCTGTCTCGAAGCCCCGCAGGTCCTCACCTCTTGCCTGAATAAATTCGATTTCAAGCCATTGATCCGCAGCATTCTGGCGCGCGATATCCAGTCGGGATGGATCGGGATCAATGGCAACGAGAGCACCGCCAGGCAAAAGCCGCCTGGCAAGATCACATGTCTGCTCGCCAGTGCCACAGCCGATATCAAGCGCGATCTCACCCGGTCTGGCCGCAACCAGTTCAAGAAGTTTCCGGGCACGGTTCTCCTGGAAGGCCCGCATTCTCACATAACTGGATGCAAGCTCGGCTGTGCCTCGCTTCGACCCCATCGGCAGGTCTGTTTCTGTCATCGACTTCTCCAAGTTCCGGAAACTCCATATGCATTGACTGTGAGCGAAAACCGTTCAACTCGAAAGTATCGAACACGACGTTCCAAACTTGCACTATCGACCCAAATAGAGACCACTTTTGGTCTTGAAGGCTTCAGCGGCAAAACGCAGGAACGTGCGGATGCGGGCGACATTTTTAAGATCCGGGTGCGTCAGAATCCAGATATCGAAGTAACGGGAAGGCTCGATACCGGGGACCCGCACCAGGTCCGGATCCGGATCACCAAGAAAGCACGGCAAGCGCCCGACCCCCATGCCGGCCTTGACCGCGGCCATCAGAGCAATCATGTCGTCCGCGACCAGAGAGATGTAGGCGCCGGGATATCGCGACCGGATTTCCTTCGGCACTCCCTGCCCCCACCACTTGAACGTGACACAGGAGAGCGGCGTGGCATCATGGCTGACCTCCAGCACATCTCGGTATTTGCGGGCAAAATCCCGGGACATGTAATAGGCGCGGTTCTGCCCTGTCGCGACACGGCCGAACAGATTTTCATCCGGGTTGTCCGTCACCCGAATCGCGATGTCGGCTTCACGCCGTTGCAGGCTCAACACTTCATTGGCGGCAATCATTTCCAATTCGATGCGCGGATGACGCTCGGCAAACTGCTGCATGATCTCGGCCACCTGAACCTGAAACAGCAATTGCGCAGCGGTGACGCGGAGCGGACCTTCCAGTTCGGCATCCTGTGCCGTGATGCGCGTATCGAGATCCAGAACCTCCGCTTCCATGCGTTTGGCTGCTTTCACGGCCTCCTCACCGCTTGCAGTCGGCACGAATCCTTCCGGCATCCGCTCAAACAAGCGCGTCCCCATGCGCTTCTCCAGCCCGGACAAACGTCGGGACACGGTGGAATGAGTCACGCCGAGTGTTCGAGCGGCGCTGGCAAGGCCGCCTGCCTTGGCGATCGCCAATACAAATTTCAAGTCGTCCCAATTTTCCATCGCTGTGCATTTTTGCACATAGCTGTTTCGAAATTGAAGAATTTTTCGCAATACTTTGTTGCGCTAGCGTTGCGGCATCTCAT
>NZ_JAILWL010000041.1 GCF_025698965.1 Roseibium sp. | reverse complement strand
AAATAGACGGTCGATAGAAAGGACCAGCAGATGATACCGGTAAAAAGAAAAGGAGAAAGCTGAGATGGCGGGTCATAAATCGACAGTGTCTTCACGAGGTACGGATAGTTTGAATGAGGGATCCAGCTGTCGGATATCCAACCCAGTTGATACATCGCACCCGTGAAATCGGTCAAAAAAGCGATCAGCCACCAGAGAAACCAGAAATAGATCAAGAGTTTTTTGAATGCCAAAATCGAAATGAACATTATCAGCTCCGACGGTGTCGACAGTCCTCCAACCATTTCGAGTTTCGATCACCTGAGTTTCCACAGGAACTAAAAACAAATGGCGCCAACGATTTGCGCACCTGTTGGAGTGCCGCAGATGATAACCCGACTACGCAAGCCGTTTTGCAGGATCAGCCGAAGGAATCCACTTCCTTTGGCCGTTCTGGAACTTCAGAGTAAAGACGCGTCTCAATGGACCGGAGCCGTTGTTCCTCACGTTCCATATACGTCCTTGTCATCGGGAGAACTTCCTGATCTTTCACGAACTGGATCTGGAAATTGTTCATGCCACCGAACCTGAAAGCACATTCCGATGCCGCCAGATAGTATTCCCACATTCGGCAAAACCGCTCGTCGTACAAGGCTCTGGCCTCATCTCGGTTGGCAGCGAAACGATGGGCCCAAATTCGAAGTGTTTCGGCATAGTGGAGCCTGAGGATTTCAACGTCGGTGACATAAAGTCCCCACCGCTCCAAGTCCGGTAATACCTCTGACAAGGCCGGAATATACCCTCCCGGGAAGATATATTTTTTGATCCAGGCATTGGTTGCTCCCGGCCCGTCGGATCGATTTATTGAATGGAGAAGGGCGACGCCGCTATCGGACAATAGGCTGCTGACCGTTTCGAAAAATTCCCCGTAGTGGTCAACGCCGACATGCTCAAACATGCCGACCGAGACGACTCGGTCGAATTTACCCTCAAGTGTCCGGTAGTCTTTCAGGTGAATTGTTACGCGATCACTCAAGCCGCGCTCTTCAATGCGTTTGCGCGAAAGAGTGTATTGTTCTTCAGAAAGTGTAACTCCCTCCACAACGGCTCCACAGACTTCTGCAAGATAGATTGCCAATCCACCCCAACCTGAACCGATATCGAGCACCCGCATTCCAGGTTCTACGTCGAGTTTCGCCGAAATGTGCCGTTTTTTTGCGAGTTGAGCTTCCTCTAACGAGGCTTTATCACTCTCAAAATAGGCACAGGAATATTGCCTGTCTGGATCCAGAAACAAGTCATAGAGTTTACCGGAAAGGTCATAGTGGTGCGCGACGTTCTCTTTTGAACGGCCTATCGGATTGTATTGATCGAAGCGCCTGAGAGCGAGGCGGACATTGTGCATGACCGCAGCCGTGAATGTCGCGTTGCTCACGCGTGTGTTGTTCATGAAAACGGCAAGAACATCATATATGGTCCCCTCGGTTATTTCGAGGTCGCCACTCACGTAGCACTCGCCAAAATAAAGATCAGGGTCCGCAACCAATTTGACGGCTGCTTTCGAATTGACCTTGATCCCAACAGGGCTTCCAGTCCCATCTCCGTATTGATGGACAACGCCTACCGGATCGGTGACGCTGATATTGCCCCTCTTAACGATCGACGAAACCGCAGAATCAAAGAGACGATACATATGGACTACCTAAGTAGTTTCTACATGGTTCACCTGACTATGAATTCCATCACGTGATGTCAAAAAATTCAAGTTGCAACGTGATGTTACACACCACGTTAAGTTTTTCTGAAGTCTATTCAATCAGTTACAAAAACGACAACGGCGGCCAGGTTGGTACCAGAGCCGCCGTTTGCCGAACAAAATTTAGGAAAATTGAGTCAGTTGCCTGTTGGATAACGGGCAAGAATAGTCTCGTTAGCAGTCGGAGTGGACTGCTGGACAGTCACGAAGGAAACTTTACGAACCTTGTTTGCTCCGGTCAGTGCAGCGGCGCATTCTTCGCTCCATGCACCCCAGGCTTGCGATTTGCAGGTATCAGTCGTCGGAACGCTTGCAGCCCGGTCGGCCTTCGTTGTCGTCAGCCCCTGAGTAGCAAGGCTAGTCAGGTCTTCTGCTTGCGAAGCCTTGCTCGAGTGCATGGTCATCACGCCGGCCGCAATCATGGTCAACAGCGCCAGTACAAAGATCGCACCCATTTTCAGATGCGCCGCCGGGTCGGTCGCCTTGGCCTGGATGGCAAAGGGTTGTGCCGCTTTGTGATTTGCGGTCCGGTCTAAAGTTTCGTAGCTCCTCATCGTCCTGGCTCCTGCTCACGCCAATTGCTTTTTCGATGAAGACACCTTGGCGTATTGTAGGGAAGACTTATGTGATCATCGTCACAAAATGTCAGTTGATCGCAAACATCTTTCAAATCAGCCGTTTCACTTGTGGCCCGGCGGCATGCGGAGTATGGAAAGGACCATGACTCGAATTGCTCTATATCCCGGGTCCTTCGACCCGGTCACGAACGGCCACATGGACATCCTCCGTCAGTCGCTTGCCCTGGCTGATAAAGTCGTGGTTGCTATAGGTATCCATCCCGGTAAATCGCCGCTGTTTTCATTTGAGGAGCGTGTAAAGCTGATACATGCTTCTGCTAAGGACGAATTCACGGCGGAAGAAGCCTCCCGCATCGATGTGATTGCCTTTTCAAATCTCGTCATCAATACCGCAAAGGAGCAGGGCGCAGCTTACCTGGTGAGGGGGCTGCGGGACGGCACGGATCTTGATTATGAAATGCAGATGGCCGGAATGAATGGAACGCTGGAACCTCAGATAAGAACGATATTCCTGCCGGCATCCCCGAGCGTGCGTCACATCACGGCCACCTTGGTAAGGCAAATCGCGAAAATGGGCGGGGAAATCTCCGCATTTGTTCCGGAACCGGTTGCAGAACCGTTACGCCTCCGGGCAAGACCAGACGCATAATTCAAGCAGATTCTTTGACTTGAACGTTAGGAGTTTCCAGTGTCGAGATTTTTCGCAGCATTCGCCGTTTTGGCGTCTCTCGTTTTCTTACCGGCGGCGGCCCTTTCTCAGGTAGCCGACGCTGAAAACACACTCTACCTTGATCTCAAGGATGGGCGCGTAGTGATACAGCTTCGTCCTGATCTTGCTCCAAATCATGTGGAACGGATCAAGAAGCTGACCCGCGAAGGTTTTTATGACGGTATCGTCTTTCACAGGGTGATTGACGGATTTATGGCGCAAACGGGCGATCCGACCGGCACCGGAATGGGAGGTTCTGAAGAAAAGGACCTGGACGCGGAATTTACCGATGCCCCGTTCAAGCGGGGAACTCTTGGCATGGCGCGAGCAGCCAATCCGAACAGCGCTAATTCTCAGTTCTTCATCATGTTCGCAGACGGCGACTGGCTGAACGGCCAATACACTGTTTTCGGCGAAGTTGTCGAAGGCATGGAGTTCATTGACAACATCACCCGCGGTGAACCTCCGGCAAATCCAGACAAGATCGTAAAGATGCAAATCGCTGCTGACGCGACCTAAGTCGCGCAGTTCTGGAATAAATTAAAACGCTTAGGAGCATAAAATGGCCGAAATCAAAGACGCCGAGAACACATTGCTGATGGAAACCAGCCAGGGGGCGGTTGTCATCGAAATGAAGCCGGACCTGGCACCGGGTCATGTTGCCCGGATCAAGGAACTTGTGCGCGACGGATTTTATGACGGTATCGTCTTCCACCGGGTCATCGACGGCTTTATGGCACAAACCGGCTGCCCCCAGGGCACTGGAACCGGTGGGTCGGGGAAAAAGCTTCAGGCAGAATTCAGCAAGGAAAAACATGTTCGCGGAACCTGTTCCATGGCACGCGCCATGGATCCGAACTCCGGAGACAGCCAGTTTTTCATCTGCTTCACCGATGCTCCGTGGCTGGATGGCCAGTACACAGTCTGGGGCGAAGTGATTGACGGCATGGATAACATCGACAAGATCAAGCGCGGTGAGCCTGTCGTTGACCCGGACAACATCGTATCTTTGAAAGTGGCAGCGGACGCGGCTTGAACCCGCAATCTTGTGTCATGAAATGCAGCGCGGATTCCGGTTCGCGCTGTTTTTGTGTCTCGCGCTCAAATTCCGGTCGCTACAGTTGACCTGACTAAGTTCCGCCTTTAAGAGCCGCTGACTGAATGCACCGGTTTCAGGCCCAATAAGGTCTGACGTAAAACCCGGGACTGCAAACCCCGTCAAGAAATGGATTTCACGGCAACGCCATGCGCGTCGATCAGTTTGACTTCGACCTCCCAAACGAACGGATTGCCCTCCGTCCCGCGCGACCACGCGATGCAGCGCGGATGCTATTGGTGCGTCCTGGACAATCCCCACTTCTGAAGGATGAGGGCGTCAGAAATCTTCCCGACCTTCTGGAGCCGGGTGATGCGTTGGTGTTTAACGACACCAAGGTTATTCCAGCTCAACTGGAAGGCCGGCGAATGCGCGGAGACGTTTCTGCGGGGGTCAGTGCGACACTGCATTTGCGCACTGGCGCAGACCGCTGGCGCGCCTTTGTCCGACCAGCTAAAAAACTGCAGACCGGCGATACAGTCATCTTTGACAACAATAGTGTTTCGTTAACGGCTAAGGTCGCGGAAAAGTCCGAAGGCGGCGAAGTTTTGCTGGTCTTCGATAGGTCCGGTCCGGAGCTCGACACTGCAATCGCCGCCGTCGGGCACATTCCCTTGCCCCCGTATATCGCACAAAAGCGGGGTGAGGATGAGCAGGACAGAAGCGACTACCAAACAATATTTGCGGAAAAAGACGGCGCTGTTGCAGCGCCGACTGCCGGTTTGCATTTCACTCCGGAATTGCTCCAGGCCTTGAAAAACAGAGGTATCGAAAGCCATCGCGTAACTTTGCATGTCGGGGCGGGTACTTTCTTACCCGTAAAGTCCGATGACACAGACGACCATAAGATGCACGCCGAACGGGGTGAAGTTTCCAGGGAAACAGCGGAAGCTCTTTTGGCTGTCAGGGCACGCGGCAACAAGGTTGTCAGCGTCGGTACGACTTCATTGCGAATTTTGGAAAGCGCCGCGCAGAAAAGCGGAGAAATTGCACACTTTTCCGGCGAAACCTCAATCTTCATAACACCAGGATATCGGTTCAAGGCTATCGACGTTCTGATGACGAATTTCCATTTACCGCGCTCGACGTTGTTCATGCTCGTTTCGGCATTTTCAGGGCTGGAGACAATGCGGGCCGCATACGATCATGCCATCGACAATAAATACCGCTTTTACAGCTATGGAGACGCATCTTTGCTGTTTCCTCAAAAAGATGCGCTCCAAGGATAGTCATGTCTGAGAATTCTGAGAATTTCGGTTTCAAACTGATCGCCACAGACGGTATGGCGCGGCGAGGAGAGATCACAACGCCTCACGGCGTCGTCCGGACACCGGCGTTCATGCCGGTCGGCACCCAAGCCACCGTCAAGGCCATGTATCCTGAACAGGTGAGGCAAACCGGCGCCGATGTTGTTTTGGGCAATACCTATCACTTGATGCTTCGCCCGACCGCTGAGCGTGTCGAAAAACTAGGTGGTCTGCACAAGTTCATGAACTGGCCGCATACGATCTTGACGGACAGCGGAGGCTTTCAGGTCATGTCCCTTGCCCAACTGCGCAAGTTGGATGAAGAAGGCGTCCGGTTTCAAAGCCACATCGACGGGCAGAAATATCATCTCACCCCCGAACGATCGGTTGAGATACAAGGTTTGCTCGGCTCCGATATCCAGATGCAGCTCGATGAATGCATCAAGCTTCCAAGCCCCAGGGAAGAAGTTCAAAGAGCAATGGAGCTTTCACTCAGGTGGGCGGAAAGATCCAGAACGCAATTTGATTTAATGGGTGGTCCTGCAAAGGGGCAGGGGCTCTACGGCATCGTACAGGGCGGCGACCAGCCGGACTTGCGCATCAGGTCAGCTGAAGAACTGGGTAAAATGCCGTTTGAAGGTTATTCGGTGGGCGGACTTGCTGTCGGGGAACCGCAGGAAGTGATGCTGCAGATGCTCGACGTTACGACACCTGCAATGCCGGTGGACAAACCACGATATCTTATGGGCGTTGGCACGCCGGATGATCTGCTTGAGAGCGTCAAGCGCGGCATCGATCAATTCGACTGTGTGATGCCGACCCGTGCCGGCCGCCATGGTCTTGCCTATACACGCTTCGGTAAGGTGAACCTTAAGAATGCCCGGCACCAGGAAGATCCACGACCACTGGATGAGGGAAGTGACTGTCAGGCGGCAAATACCTATAGCCGTGCCTACCTGCACCACCTGGTGCGGGCAGGCGAGGGACTGGCGGGAATGCTGCTTACCTGGAACAATATTTCCTATTACCAGTTCCTCATGCAGGGTATCCGCGATGCCATTGAAGAAGGCCGGTTCGAAGACTTCTATGCCCAGACCAAGGAAGATTGGGCACGTGGCGACATAGCGGCCCTCTAATTGTCGGAAATTTTCTATCTGTTCCGAATAGGTCAGGCGGAGAACCCGTCAAATTTTGTCAGATAGCATCCGGAGATCCGCCAGGTGCCGTCCTCCTGTTGCTCAAAACTATATAACGCCAGCCAGTTTTCGCCTTTCGGGCCAGTGACAAACACCTCCTGTGTTGGTCCGAATTCGGTCATTTTGGACGCACCAAACGTCACACCTTGCGGCCGATAAACAGGTTGATACCCCTGGCGCACCATCTGCATGAAAAATTCCGGTGTCTTGAAACGCTGTTGCAGCGAACTTGTCGCAAAAGAAAAGGCCTTCTTGGCATTATCTGAAGCAAACGCTGTCATCTGCTTTTTGATGATCGTTTGAAAGGCCGCACTGTCCAGACTGTCTTCGGCATGAGCGGAGGCTGTCATTAGCATGCCCGCCAAAGCAACTCCGAGAATAGCAATGTAGAAACGAACCGTCGCCATGATCGATACCTCCTCCTTCGGTCTCAATCATGATACGCATTGCAGGCAATGTCAGATCGTTTTGAGAGTTTTTAACTCTTATCGAGCGTCAGAGTAAGCCGGTCCCCGGACGTTTCAATCGTCGTTGCATATTGGTTTTCGGGCGAGAGTGGCGAAGAAGCAGAAGCTCATCAACCAGACGTCGGGATTGTCAAGTAGCGAGTAAACCTCCTCGCTGTCTGCCTTGGAAAGGTAACCGAGCCTGACCAGGTCCGGCATCACAATATCAAGAGTCATTCGATAGACGGTACGCACAGAATTGCCGTCTTTGGCGCCATTGAATAGAGCTGTCTCACCACGCGCAGAGATCACATCCAAGCCGATATCCGATAATTGACCTGGTACTTTTCGTCCTGTGAAATAGTCGATATCTCGGCTTTCTCCCCATTGAAAAATCGCCTGCCAAACGCGTTTCCACACTGGATGCTCATCGCTGAATGCGGGATGAATGTCTGGCTCGATGTAAAGCAGATATCCGCCGGGACGCACCATTTTCGACAGGTTGCGCGCAGCAGAATGGTGATCCGCCAAATGTTGGTGCACAGTTCTGACAACTGCGAGATCAAAGCACTCGCTGTAAGTTGGAGAAAGTGTAATGTCCAACTTTTCCGTTCGTAAATGCGGGTGCTCAATCTCGTCAATGAACTTCGTTTGCAGATCGGTGCAAAGCATGTTGCCCGTAGCTTTTAAACGATCGGCAATCCAACAGGACACCGTTCCAAGTCCAGCTCCGATTTCGAGACATTTCCAGTCAGGTTGAATGTCAATCTGCTCAAGAATGTAAAACGTGTAGGGATCCAGCAAGTCGGCGAGAGCTGTAAGGCGCAGCCGCTCTGTTTCGTCATAATTTTCAATAACATATCGCATTTTTTGCCTACATATGCCTGAGAGCCCCGAGAAATCAGGTGTCAATACATGGTTTGAGCCAGGCAATACTGCAACCAGGAGTGAGGGTCCGCAATCCTTATGTGCCTTTTAGGGTTGGATTTGCTATTTAATTACAACAAAAAAGACCGGACGTTCACCACGTCCGGCCCGACTATTGCAACCCTGCAAATGCAAGGCTTGATCGTTTAACGGCTTTATTCCGCAGCTATCGGTTTCTGGATAACGTCCTGCATGAACGGAACAAGTTCCTGAGCAAGTTTAGGATCATCCATCCCAAACGCAATATTAGCACTCAGAAAGCCGTACTTGCTGCCACAATCATAACTCCGCCCTTCGAATTTAATCGAGGAGAATGGCTGGTGCTTCATGAGAGAAAGCATGCTGTCGGTAAGCTGAATTTCACCGCCGGCGCCTTGTCCCTGGTTAGACAGAAGCTCGAAGATTTCGGGTTGAATTATGTAGCGCCCAGTTATCATTAGGTTTGATGGAGCTGTACCCGGAGCCGGCTTTTCCACCATGTTGGAAATCCGGCTGGCATTTGCATTGATTGCCTCGGACAGTTCAACAATTCCGTACTGATGGGTCTGGTCTTCCGGAACTTCTTCAACGGCGATGATGTTTCCACCTGTTTGCGCGTAAAGATCAACCATTTGTTTCAGACAACTGGTCTGGGATTTGATGATCACATCCGGCAGCAGAATCGCAAACGGTTCGTCGCCAATGATATCCCGCGCACACCAGATAGCATGACCCAGGCCAAGGGGGGCTTGCTGGCGGGTGAAACTGGTGGAACCGGGTTGAGGACGGTGCTTTTCAAGAAGTTCTAAGGCAGCGGTTTTGTTTCGGGCCTTAAGTGTATCTTCGAGCTCATACGCCATATCGAAGTGATCTTCGATAACGTGTTTGTTTCGTCCGGTTACGAAGACGATGTGCTCAATGCCGGCGGCCCTTGCTTCATCGACAACGTATTGAATGATTGGCCGGTCGACGATCGTCAGCATTTCTTTCGGCACTGCCTTGGTGGCAGGCAGAAAACGGGTGCCCAGTCCGGCGACAGGCAACACGGCTTTACGTATCGGCTTATTCATTTTGGAAACATCCAATATTGGTTATTGGCAAACGTTTGTACCATTTGCCGTCAGTCAGAGAAATAGCACTCAAAAGTTACGATTAATTATCAACACTCATCAGTTTATCAACTATTCGAATTTGCTTCGAAAATAGAACGAATTGAAAAGTCAAAGTGACCCCCATTTTTCAGTTGTGCGACGCAATAAATATCGGTTCTGTTACTATGAGTCTATATGAGACCAAATCAAGGCAGATTTCCCCTAAATCGATTTAATAGAAAATGCCTATCGTGACAGCTGGTGTTGCGGCGAGATCAAAAGAACGCTATGGAACACGCGAATTTCTGTTGAGCTAAGAGTGCAGGCATTTTGCAGTGTCTATGGCTCGATTTTACAATCGGACAATGGTGAGTAATGACACAGGCAAACCGCGAAGTATCCGTTGGAAATGTGACTTTCAGCAACAATGCGGCCTTCAGCCTGATGGCTGGTCCCTGTGCCCTTGAAAGCCGTGCGCACGCTCTTGAATGCGCTGCAGCGATCAAGGAGATAACGGATAAGCTGGGTATTGGCACGGTTTATAAATCTTCCTTCGACAAGGCAAACAGAACATCCTTGTCGGGTGGGCGCGGTGTTGGCCTTGCCGAGGCCTTGCCGATATTTGCGGAGATCAAAGAGACCTTCGGAATGCCGGTTGTCACCGATGTTCATGCCGCAGATCAATGCGCGGCAGTTGGTGAGATTGTAGATGTCCTGCAGATTCCGGCGTTCTTGTGCCGCCAAACCGACCTTCTTGTTGCCGCCGCCAAAACGGGCAAGGTCGTCAACATCAAAAAAGGACAGTTCCTGGCACCTTGGGACATGAAAAACGTGCTCGGCAAAGTTACGGGTTCGGGAAACTCCAACGTGCTTCTGACGGAGCGTGGTGCAAGTTTTGGCTACAACACATTGGTAAGCGACATGCGCGCACTGCCGATAATGGCACAAACCGGTGCCCCGGTTGTTTTCGACGCCACCCATTCCGTTCAACAACCCGGCGGGCAGGGAGCTTCAACAGGTGGAGATCGGACAATGGTTCCGGTTCTGGCGCGAGCAGCCGTCGCGGTTGGTGTTGCCGGGCTCTTCATCGAAACGCATCCGGATCCCGACAGTGCTCCTTCCGACGGACCGAACATGGTTCCGATGAACGAACTTGAGGCACTGTTACGCCAACTAAAGGCTCTCGACGAAGTCGTGAAACAGCCGTCAACCACTAAATAGTTTTGAAGCCGCACCCTTCGTGCGGCTTTCTTATGCGGAGCAAACGCTCCCGCAATCAAGCCGATCAAACGGCTCTAGAAGGTGCCGGTAGTAACCGGTGTATGTACAGTTTGGTCCATGTGACAGGGGAGTTCTTTCCATGACCGCGATTATCGATGTTATCGGCCGTCAGATCTTTGACAGCCGAGGTAACCCGACTGTTGAAGTCGACGTGTTCCTGGAGGACGGCTCTTTCGGTCGTGCTGCGGTGCCTTCCGGTGCGTCTACCGGAGCGCATGAAGCTGTTGAATTGCGTGATGGCGGCGACCGGTACATGGGCAAAGGCGTCCAAAAGGCTGTTGATGCCGTAAACGGCGAAATTTTTGAGACAGTTGGCGGTCTCGATGCTGAAGATCAGCTTCAGATCGATCAGGCCATGATTGACCTTGACGGAACAAGCAACAAGGAGCGCCTCGGCGCAAACGCGATCCTTGGCGTTTCACTTGCCGTGGCCCGCGCAGCGTCTCAGGCGTCAGGTCTTCCGCTTTACAGATACGTTGGCGGCACGTCCGCGCGCACACTGCCTGTTCCGATGATGAACATCATCAATGGCGGCGCACATGCTGACAATCCGATCGACTTTCAGGAATTCATGATCATGCCGGTTGGCGCCGACTCGCTCAGCGACGCCGTACGCATGGGTTCGGAAATATTCCATACTCTGAAAAAGGCGTTGAATGCGGCTGGCCATAACACCAACGTTGGTGACGAAGGTGGTTTTGCGCCAAACTTGGAATCAACCGACGCGGCAATCGGTTTCGTCATGAAGGCAATTGAAACCGCTGGATACAAGCCTGGCGACGATGTCTTCCTGGCACTCGATGCAGCGTCCACCGAGTTCTTCAAAAACGGCAAATACGAACTCGAAGGCGAAGGTAAGTCCCTGGCTCCGGAGGAAATGGCCAAATACCTGGGTGATCTTGTTTCGCGCTACCCGATTATCTCGATTGAAGACGGTCTTGCAGAAGACGACTGGGACGGTTGGAAAGCCACCACCGATCTGATCGGTAACAAGTGCCAGCTGGTTGGCGATGATCTTTTCGTCACCAATTCCGATCGTCTGCGCAAAGGTATCGATCTGGGAGTTGCAAACTCGATCCTGATCAAGGTCAACCAGATCGGTACTTTGTCTGAAACTCTTGATGCAGTAGAAACGGCTCACAAAGCCGCTTACACTGCAGTCATGTCTCACCGGTCGGGTGAAACGGAAGATTCCACTATCGCCGATCTTGCGGTCGCAACCAATTGTGGTCAGATCAAAACCGGCTCGCTGGCCCGCTCAGACCGGCTTTCCAAATACAATCAGCTGATCCGCATCGAGGAAGAACTCGGTCCTCAGGCCTATTATGCAGGCCGCTCAATTCTGAAAGGCTGAAACCTTCGAACAGGTTAGTCTCCCGAAAACGGGTAAATAAGAAAAGCCCCGCATGAGTGCGGGGCTTTTTTTTCAAAACACAGCTCAGTTCGTCAGGCCAAATTCCGGGTCGCTTCGGGTTTCGTCGGCATGCAGCAACGCAGCAGAGATCGTTTCCGCTTTTTCCGCTCCCGCCAGGACAAACCTGCCGTCAATTATGAAACAAGGTACTCCGGAAATTCCACTCTCCTGGGCCTTCGCTATTTGTGCTTGAACTTTATCCAGGTCCGTTTCCGTCTCCAGCAGTTGTTCAACCAGGTCAGATTGCATGCCCGCCTCATCGGAAATTCGAACCAGAGTTTCGGATTTCGTCAGATCTTCACCATCAAGGAAATAGGCGCGAAACAACCGTTCAACGACTTCATCCTGTAAATCATCCGCGCGAGACCACAGGATCAGACGGTGACAGTCAAGTGTGTTTGGAGACAACCTGATAGCATCAAACGCAAAGTCGATATTCTCTTCCAGACCGGCCGCCTTGATCTGGCTATAGAATTCATTGGCTCGCTCTAGTCCGCCGAATTTGTCGCTCAGATATTGCTGCCTGTCCTTGCCTGACAGCGGCAGCGTTGCGTCAAGTTGAAATGGGTGCCATCGCACCAGTACATTCAATTGCGGGACAGTTTTTAGAGCGGCTTCCAACCGTCTTTTGCCGATAAAACACCAAGGACACATCACATCCGACACGACATCGACGGTAATTGGGGAGGCTTCGCTCATCGAGAATCCGTTGTTCGCTAATAATTTCGGTCTAACTCATTACGTTCTTACAGTATTCCAATCTCAATTTCAGGGCACAATTAGGGCTTTACCGCCTCACAGTTGAGTGTGCGCCAAAATTGAGTGGATACGCTTCTGCAAACGCGTCGTACCGGCTTCGTTTTTCAAGACAGCAACAGGTCCAAGCCCCTGAACCAGACAAACCAGATCCTCATCGCGGCTGGTTGCTTCAGCAATGGAAAGAAGTGTGGTGTAAACTTCGTTGAGATCTTCCGGAGTAGAAACTTCCAAACCGAAGTTTTCCGGTTGCAAGCGCATTTCCCACAAATCCAATCCCTTTGCGGCAAGAGCGTCGCTGCAGGTTTCCAGGTAGTTGGTATAAAATTCGACGTCGAGACCACCCTTGCCGTCCTGTTGACGGAGCCACACATGGCTTTCCGCCAAAATTCGGTCCGACAACCTGCGTCTTTTGCCGAAACGTATGGCGGCAATCAAACGTTGCGCCAACGTTTCCTTGCGATTATCCCCCACCAAAACATCTGATGCACCGTTGCGAAACAACAAAAGCGAATCTTCTTCATGTTCGCAAACAGCCAAAACAGGAAGACCTGCAAATCGGGCGTCACGCCGGATCTGCTGCATGTAATCGACCGCATCTTCGATCGGAGCGTCCACAACCACAGCGTCGAATGCCCGCTGCGACATGAATTCCACGGCCATGTTACCGTCAAAAGCTCCAACGACTTCTGCCTTTTGATCGCTCGCGTCCTGCCACTCCAGGAAACGACCGCTCAATCCGACCACCATCAGGCTGCTGCTGCCTGAATGATGTGGTGCTGACCCGAAACCGGGAATACGACCGAAAATGCGCCTCCGGAGCTGGGCCTCTTCTGATCTCAAAAGAGACCGTTGATGAATGCAGATCAGCATCAGCAATACGTCGTCCGGAACAACTCGGTCGATAATAGCCGTTGCAGGCAGTCCGGAGGGGACCTCATCTTCACTTCCGGTCAGAACATAAAAGGGGACTTCGCATGCCAGGTTCTGGACCTGCGGAACGAGCCAGTCGAAAAAATCGGTTTGATCACCGCCTTGAATAGCGGTTACGTCAACGACAATTGCTGCCGGTAAGGCGGTCGGCAAAACACTGCCGCGCTGATGCATATTGATAAGCGAGATATCCAGGTCTTCCGGCGCATCGACACTAGTGCTGCGTTTCGGACGCCGTCCCGCATACCAATATGGCCCGCGCCAGGAGAGTGAAGTTTCAACGTCCATGCCCTGTTTCCATTTGGGTCATGACTTAAGCAACGGCTGCTGGAAGTCGCTGTGTCCGCAAAGTCAGACGTTCCCGGCAAATCGTTCCGTCGGGATTTCGAGGCAGCGACTGCAAGATCAGGACTCGATGAGGGATTTTTGCAAGATCCACTCCTTCGGCATCAAGATATGCGAAGAATGCACTTGCATCCGGCACATTTCCGGCCTGCGGCACCAACGCAGCATACATTCTGGCACCCAGGGTCGAATCCTCCACAACGAAGGCCGCGGCTTCAGAAATTCCGGGAAAACTGGCGTAGATAACGTCGATCGTTTCAAGATTGCCGGTTCCAAGGGCGTAAAGCCCCGGAACCCCGAACCCTGATATACCTTCTTCCGTCAATTCGACTTTGATGTTCGTATTCAGGTATCCGGTACCTTCCCAGCGAACCCGGCGTTGATCTCCATTTATGGTGCGCCAGCCGATATCGGGAACAATCGGACCTTTGACCAGGAGGGTAGGCGTTTTGGTTTCCACCTCATCGGCAACCGCAATTTCCAGAAGGGCTGGCTCGCTTTCACACCCGTTTGGCCCATTATGCTTTCCCAGGGGCATCGCCTTCATCTTTGCAGACGGGCCTCGAGCCTTCGCCAGCAACGCAAACTCATCTGCAACATGCACATCCACCAGCCGACGCCGCGCAACAAAGGTGGTTGGATGCGGAGCTGAAATATTCCAGGCAGCCAGGATTGTGGTGTCAGAACTCTCAAGCTTGCGGTCAAGTGTTTGCGCCAGTGGACCAGGTGTCATGACGACATCTGCGTTCACTTCGTTGGCATGGGTGGCAAGATTTGCAAGCGACGTCGGATGGTGGAGATGCAGCGTGCTACCGGTCAGCAGACAGGGAACAAGCCCGGCACCCAATCCGCTCAATCCGCTGAGTGAATAGGGGACGACGATGGAACTCGCATCTTTGATTTGACCTTCGCGTACCACCATTTGCGCGGCGGAAATCCAGTGATTGTGACACCGCGTCACCGGTACGTTTTCTTCACCGCTCCGGCTCCAGCAAATCGTGGCGGTATGATCAGCAGGATCCGGCCGCTCAGTCGGTGTGAATTGCAGGTCTTCACCCATTTCTGCAAGCATGGGCGCGAGTTCGATCAATCCGTCGGGAATGTCTTTCCCCAATCCGAACACAAAACGGAGGGAAAAAAGATCCGCGGCAACATCGCGAGCGGCAGTGCCTACATCTCTGGTTTCAACCCGGTCTGCTGCGATAAAACCCTTGGCGCCGATCGAATTCAGGGCTTCCAGAACATTTTTCTGCCGCCAATGCAGTGGCAATGGCGAAATAATCAGGTTGGCACGCAGAGCCCCTAGAACAGCGATGACTGCATCGACAGTGTTCGGCGCCTGAACGCCAATGACATGATCGGCTGAGAGACCCACAGTTGCGAAGAAGGCGGCGAGGCGATCGATTTCCCGGTCCGCTTCCCCATATGTAAGCCGTCTCGGTGTTCCTCCTGTCCACGCGGCACGATCAGGCGCATCAACCAGCGCGGGCCGGTCAGGGTGTTCAGTGGCAGTGCGGCGGAACAGTTCATCAAGCGGGACATCGGACCAAACTCCGCTTTCATGATACTCCTTAGTCAGGCTCTCAAGCGTGGCTTTCATGTCTTCCGTAGTCCATTGGTCCGTTTATTGAGCTTCTGCTGACCACCAGGTGTCAAACTCGTGTCCATAGAGGGAATGATGCTGCGGTGGCACAATCTTGTTCCAGTGCGCGACCCAATCGTCCGAAACATGATACAGCGGAACGGCATATGCTCCTGAAATCAGGACACGATCAAATGCCCTGACGGCATCAACAAAATCTTCACGGCTGCGCGCTCCGACGATTTCGCCGATCAAGGCATCAATCGCGGCTTCCTTCGCACCAACGAAATTGAATGAACCTTCTGTATCTGCGGCCTCAGACGACCACCGTCCATATTGTTCAGCACCGGGGGACAAAGACGCATACCAAGTATTGAACACCATATCGAAGTCTCGCTTCGTTCTGCGGTCTTCAAATTGTGAGGGGTCGACACTGCGTACCGTCGCATTGATCCCGAGCAGTTCCAGCGTCCGGATATAAGCTAGTGCGAGTTTTTCTTCGTCTTCGTTCTTCGCAAGAATCTCAAAGGAAAGCTGACTTCCCGTCGCCTCGTTGATCAGTTTCCGATCCTTAAGGCTGTAACCGGCTTTGGCAAATTCCTCCAGAGCGGCACGCAGTACCTTACGATCACGGCCCGAACCGTCTGCGTCTGCGGGGCGCCAGGTACCCTCCATGACTTCCGGGTCAACAGCGTCAGGGAAGGGGGCGAGAAGTTCTTTTTCCCGTTCGCTCGCCGGACGACCGATCGAGGAAAGATCAGAGTTGTCCCAGTACCCGGCTGTGCGGGTATAAAGACCGTAGTAAAGGTTGCGGTTCACCCATTCGAAGTCGAACAACATCCGCAGGGCCTTTCGAACCTTACGGTCAGAGAGTTGTTCACGCCGCGTATTGAAAGCAATGCCTTGCATATTCGCCGGTACACCGCGCGGGATCTCCAGTTTTACAACATCACCCGCTTTGGCGGCTGGAAAGTCGAAACCAGTTGACCAGCGCGCAGGGTCCCGGGATTGCAATGCTTCGACAAGGCCCTTCTTGAAGGACTCCTGCAGAGTCGTTTCATCTCTGAAGTATTCGATACGGATTTCTTCGAAATTGTCGAAACCCGCCTTCACCGGCAGGTCCTTGGCCCAGTAATCCGGGTTCTTTTCGTAGACAACCAGACGACCGGGTTGAATCGTCTTGAACGTATAGGGTCCGGAGCCGACAGGCGGATTAAGCGAAGACTTGTCGAAGTTCTCCGCGTCGGTATTTGCTTTGGAGAAAATCGGGGCGAGCGAAATCAGAAGCGGTAATTCCCGGTTATCGCCGTTTTCAAAAACTAGCTTCAATCGGTTAGGGCCGGTTTTCTGCTTTTCCTTGATGGCACCGTACCAATTGCGATAGGGCGGACGACCCTTGTCCCGAATAATTTCAAGAGAAAAAATGATGTCGTCGACGGTTACCGGACTGCCGT
Organism: Roseibium sp.; assembly: GCF_025698965.1. Taxonomy (GTDB): domain Bacteria; phylum Pseudomonadota; class Alphaproteobacteria; order Rhizobiales; family Stappiaceae; genus Roseibium. The sequence continues at coordinate 4,762 of NZ_JAILWL010000041.1, read as the reverse complement.
CAGAGAATTTGGCGTCCGGATTGAGTTCGAATTCAATCCATTCTCGGCTGTCAGGCATCCGCACCTGTTGCGCAATGAGACCATAAAGCGAAAATGGCTCGGCATAGGAGCGAACCAGAAGGCTTTCTAGAATATTGTTTCCGAACTGACGTTCGCGCATGCCGCGTGCTGACGTCCAGCCGCCCTGGACGATGAAAGAGTTCAGACTGTCGAAGGTTCCTTGAACTCCGAGCGTGATCGTGCCGCCTTTCGGAGCGTCCGGATTGGCGTACGGAAACGGCTGATCTGGTCCGAGTGCAGGCGACCCATGCATCGAAATACCATGGGTCCACGGAACATCCTCGTCGTCGGCAACAGCCGGCGCCGTTCCGCTTCCGGCCCACAATAACGTGAGGGCCAGAGCAACGCGCCCGACAGTTTTCTTGCAAACCAAAACTTCGAGTGATGTCAAAAAACGCATGGTATCCCCCTGAGCTTCAGTTGATTCTAACCGCCCAGTCTTCGACATGGTTAATGGTGACGCGTCAAAGTACAAGCCATAAAGACCAAGTTATACAGAATTGATTCTCCAGAATGGCTTGCGTTGCAAATCGGCCACCCTATCGCCCAAATTAAGTGCCTTACCATGCATTTCACGGTTTGATTGTTCTAACGGGCCTTGCGGTTGTCTCCGGAATGTCCCAGAACAACGCGAAAGTTTCGCACACGCACGATTGAGGACGTTTCGATGAAGAGTGTTTTGAAAAGAGGATTATTCGGATGCGCGGCCGCTGCATTCGTGACCATGTCTTCTTTTGCAGGTGCTCCCGCAATCGCCCAGGAAGAAAAAAGTCCTTGGACGAAGGCATGTAACACCAATCCGAATACGCAGAAAGAAATCTGCTTCATTTCGATCGAGTTGCGCACCAACACTGGTCAGTTCCTGAGCAACATTGCCATTCAGGAAACCGAAGGTGAAGCACGCAAGAAATTACTGGTTGCAGTTCCGACCGGCGTGCTGATCCAGCCAGGATTGCGCATTCAGATCGACGACAGCAAACCGGTCCAGGCCAAGTACAGCATCTGTGCACCGAATGCCTGTTATGCTGAACTTGCTATCGATGACACGTTCATTGCTGCCATGAAGCAGGGTGGTGAGATGCGCGTTGCACCTTACAACCAGCAAGCCAAGGAAATCGTCTTCAAGATGACCCTGATCGGTTTCACTTCAGTCTATGACGGTGAACCGATGAACCTGGCTGATCTGCAAAAGCGTCAGGAAGAGCTGCAAAGTGAGTTGCAAAAACGCGCTGACGAAGCACGCCAGAAGCTGATTGATGCGCAGAAAGAAAGCCAGTAAGCGCGATCTTTCCAATAAAGCGTAAAAAAGGCCGGTGCTTACGCGCCGGCCTTTTGTTTGCCGTTTAAGAAAACAATTTCCTGAAACGCTCCTTAGTGCATTTCGACGCTGCGAGGCACGTAGGATCCGTCGTTTTGTTCTTCAAATATTTCGTCGACCTGCGGATGCCTGACCGGTTCACCGGTTAAATCCGGTTCCAGGTTTTGCTCGCTGACATAAGCAACATATTCAGTCTCCTCGTTTTCCGCGAGGAGGTGATAGAAAGGTTGATCGCGAAGAGGACGCACATCCTCGGGAATGGCGTTCCACCATTCTTCCGTGTTGCTGAATGTCGGATCGACATCGAAGATTACGCCCCGGAAGGGGTAAATCCGGTGCCGGACGACCTGACCTATTTTAAATTTTGCTGTTCGCATGGTTACTCGTCCGCCTACTGCATGCAATGCCGGGATACCGTGTAAGAAGCCTGCTTGCAAGCACTGTAATATTACAACATTAAGCGGCGAGCCTTGCGATTCTCTAAAGACCGTAAACCTCAGCCAGCTCTGAGTCTTTCGTGGCGACGAGTTTCGCCAGGTCAAAAATCACTTTGGCCTGCTTCCACGTGGCGTCGTCTTGCATCTTGCCATCAATCATGACCGCACCGGTGCCGTCGGGCATCGCATCGAGGATCTTTTTGGCAAACGCAACTTCTCCAGGATCGGGGGAATAGACTTTTTTGGCAATGTCAATCTGGGTCGGATGGAGAGACCAGGCACCGAGGCAGCCCATCAGAAAGGCGTTTCTGAATTGGCTTTCACACGCCAGAGGGTCGGAGAAATCGCCGAAGGGACCATAAAAAGGTTTGATTCCGTATGACAGGCAGGCATCGACCATTTTCCCGATAGTATAGTGCCACAGGTCCTGCTGAAATGCTGTTCTCTCAGACGAGATACCGGCGTCGGAAAGGACTGCATAGTCGGGATGACCACCTCCCACACGTGTGGTCTTCATGCCTCGGGAGGCGGCAAGGTCCGCAGGCCCCAGGCTCATTCCGTGCATGCGTGGACTTGCAGCAGCGATCTGTTCGACGTTTTTAACGCCTTCAGCCGTTTCCAGGATCGCGTGTATCATGATGGGTCTGGTGAGACCCGCTCTGGCCTCCAACTGTGCAAGAAGCTGATCCAGATAGTGAATATCCCAGGCGCCCTCGACTTTGGGAAGCATGATTACATCAAGCTTGTCGCCAACTGCCGGAACGATTTCCAGCAAATCGTCGAGAAACCACGGACTGTTCAGACAATTCACACGCGTCCATAACCCGGTGGACCCGAAGTCATTTTCCTTCGCCATTTGAATGAAACCGGCCCTGGCATCCGTTTTTGCGTCTGCCGGAATTGCGTCTTCCAGGTTTCCAAGCACAACATCGACTTTGCGGATCAGGTCAGGAACCTTCGCACGCATTTTCTCAATATGCGGCGGGACGAAATGTATCATGCGCTCCAGTGAAACGGGGCGGTCCCGATAGGGCGCTGGCGCTCCAATTGCGAGCGGGCTGTAATACGTGCTTGGGGTTTTCATGAAACAGTTATCCTCCACCTGTCATTTAGATAGCTATAGCGCCTATGTTGCGCTGCAACCATCCCCCGAAAGGTGAAGAGACGTCAGAGACTGCCGGTTTTGACCGCGGCCTTCCGTGCTTGTTTCTCGGCGGCATTCTTTCCAGGAGGGGCCCACTTTTTGTGTATCCACATCCATTGTTCAGGATGTTCACGGATCCAGCCTTCAAATACTGTGTGCATTTGCGCGGTCGCCGCTTTGATGTCCGCCTGGCGATCCTGGGTGACCGGAACGCAGATAGCTTGCGCTTCAATTCGGAAGTGAACACCGTTTTTCCGAACAACTCGACCCAGTACAATCGGTACGTTACATGCGCGGGCGAGCGAAGCAGGTACCGAATTGGCATAAGCCATCTGGCCAAAAAACGGCACCTGAATACCCCGGGTCTCCCTGAGGTCACCCATCATGGCAACGACACCGCCGGTTTTTAAGGTGCTGAGAATTTTTCGAGCTGTCTGATGGCCTTTGGATAACAGCCCACCCTTATAAAGATCCTGTCGCAAGGATCTTAGAGCCTCATCAGCTTTTGGATTTCGGAGTGCCTGGTACACGCCGGTGATAACCAGCCCTTTTTGAACTGCAGGCTGTACGCACAGTTCCCAATTGGCACTGTGGAAGGAGACGAACAGGCACGGCCTTTCACCGTTCAGAACCGCCGTCGCGATTTCGTCAGCGTCAGCTTCAAACCGGTTGTTCTGCTTGAGTAACCGGTCGATATGAAACGTCTCGGCAGCAACACGGCCGAGATTGTCCCACATGCCACGAACTATGTTTTCCCGTTCTCGTTCACTCATCTGGGGAAAGGCGTTTTCCAAATGGTGCAAAGCACGCTTGTGCCTGGCATTGAACGGAGCCAGCAAACGCCAGAACATTCCCATCAAAGCGGACGCGATATCGACTGGAATAAGCCTGAAGAGCCAGATGGCAACGTAAAGGGCTATACCCTCAATACGGTTCTGAAATGCCGTCAGTTTTGGATGCTTACGCTGTCTTAGTTTTCGCGACATGTGTTGCGAGCGCTCTCGTTTTCCAACTCTTTCCGTTTGGAAAGGGATTCACCAGTCACCTCAGGGCCAAAGGGCACTTGCGATGCGGTCTCAGACCTGATTGGAATGCTGTCACCGTGCTGACTTTCAGGTCACGCGTCATTATCCAAGCGTGGCGAAAGTTGCAAGCGCCACCAGCATCCTGAACCGTTCATACCGTTTGTCACAAATTATTCTGGAAGTCGAATGCAGGACGTCATTTCTCTGGCCCTTCCTTTTTTCGGTCTCATACTCCTCGGTTTCGGTGCTGGCAAAGTCCGAAACCTGCCCGAGGCCGGTCTGAGCTGGATGAATTTTTTCGTGGTGTACCTGGCGTTGCCAGCTCTGTTTTTCCGGCTTTTATCGGAAACTCCGTTTGAGCAGCTTGCAAACATAACTTTTGTCTCTGCGACCACCTTCACCACCTATATCGTTTTCGCGATATCCTTTTGTATTGGCGTGGTCGCAACGAGAGGCAGCATCGGCGAATCTACAATTCTTGGAATTGCAGGTGCCTATTCAAACGTTGGCTATATGGGTCCCGGGCTGACCCTGGCCGTGTTGGGAGAACAGGCAACCGTACCAACGGCACTCATTCTCACGTTCGACAACATGCTCATGTTCATTCTCGCACCACTTCTGATGGCTGTGGCGGGCAGTGAAAACGAGACGGTACTAGGAACGCTGAAACAGATTGGGTTCCGAATTTTCACCCATCCTTTCATCCTGGCGACGATTGCAGGCGTTTTGGCGGCCGCTGTGGAATTCAGGCCGCCGCAGGCGATAGAAACCCTGCTGC
>NZ_JAILWL010000409.1 GCF_025698965.1 Roseibium sp. | reverse complement strand
GGGCTCTCGCCATTTTCCCTGTCCTGAAACTGAAACCGTTCCTTTTGTTTCTCGCCCTCGCAGTCGCCGGTTCTCTGACAACGGGCTATCTTTTCGAGTGGCTGGCATGAATGCGCGGCTTGGATCGCGATTATCGCAGCGTCCAAATTGGCTCATTACCTGTTCTTCCGAATTTCGATGGCCTGAGAACGTTCAAACTCTTCTCTGAAAATCCGATAGAACCTGCAGGGACAACCGTGCTTTTCCCGATCCTGCCAATGCTGAAAACCCGCCTTCTGCATCACGCGCAAGGAAGCTTTATGTTCCATCAAGGCATAGGCAATCAGATAGTCTACTTCGGTTCGCTCGAAGTACCAACGGGTAAGCCCTTTTGCAATTTCAGTGGCATACCCCCGACCCCACACTTCTCGCCTGAAACTGTATCCCAGCTCATATCCGTCCGGGTCCTTGAGGTACGAAAACCCTGTACGGCCAACAAAGAGCCCTTCTTTTGTCTCCACCTTCCACTTGCTGATACCCGTGAGACTGTGATCTGCAATGTAGGTTTTCAGTCGTTCCCGCACTTCGTTCGCTGCCATCGGCGCGGGCCCGGGGGAAAGGTACCGATTGACCTCACGATCGCTATGGAGATCAAGGATTAAAGGAAAATCAGCTTCTACAAATGGCACAACTCGTAATCGCGCGGTCTTCAAGAGGTATTCGGTCAAGCAGGTTCTTCCCAAAAAAATGGGCCGCTGAAACGCGGCCCCAGAAATCTCCGGTATGCTGTCGACCCGGAGGGGTTGTCTAAGCACTCATTAGATAAGACTGCATCGAAGGGCTCAGCAACTGGAACACATCCGCCTGCATCCCGCCAATCACCTTGCTCTCGCGATGATAAAAACCGGCTTGCTGGACAACATCACGCATATCCCGGTTATCCGTGCGCACAACGGCGACAAGATGAGAAAAATAGGTATTCTTGAAAAACCAATTGGCCAATTCCGCACAAAGGCTCTTGGCAAGATTTTTGTCCTCTTCCAGGACATCCTTCAAGAGACAATAATTCAGACTGATTTCGGAAGTTTCGCTGACCGGCGTGAAACCGGCCCAGCCCAGAAATTTACCGTCTTCCGACACGGCCTTCCATTTGGCGAATCCAAGATCAGCCTGATTCTTCAACGCGGCCCTGACCAGCGCCGCAGCATCCGCAATCGTGCAATTTGTCGAATATTCAGAACATCTATTTCCATAAGGATCTGAGTGAAGGTCTTTGACGAGATTAATATCGGTTGGAGATAAGGGAACAAGCTGCACTGAGCGGCATTCGAGAAATATCGTCTGCACGTGATCCTCCCATGCAATCGGGTATTGTCCAGCAGCGAGGAGACCTCTGCGATCCCCGTCGAGCACGCCGGATATGTAACCCTGAATTGTGCCAACCCGAAGGCACGCTGGAGTATAGGAATAAAAATGGCGAAAATATATTCGTAATACCAACAAGTTATGGTGATACAGCTCGCTGCACTGCACATCCCACAGGTTGACGCACCATTGTCATGTCAGCCAATGGATAGCTGACAAATCGATTTCGGCTGATGGATCAAACCGTTGCCAGTCTGCCATCTGATTCCGAAACCAGGTTTCCTGTCGTTTCGCGTATTGCCGCGTTGCAACAGTCAGCCTGTGGATGGTTTCTTCCAAATCGGTTTCGCCCAAAAGATAGGCACCGATTTCGGCAACTCCAATGGCCCTCATCGCCGGAATTGACGGCGAAAGCCCTTGCTCAAGCAACAACCTGACTTCTTCCTGCCCTGCAACAGACAACATCAGGCGAGACCTTTGGGCTATCCGTTCATGAAGCCAGGGGCGCGGCGGAGCCAGAACGATCCGGATACATTGATCTCCTCGCAACAATGGCGCGGATTGTTGTTCGCTCTGCCAGAGGGAAAGCGGCTTTCCGGTCGAAATCACCACCTCAAGTGCCCGCGCCAGCCGCTGCGGATCGTTGAGGCTTGCGGCAGCTTGCGCATCCCCCTGCTTTACAAGCGCTGCCTTTAGCCCTTCAACGCCCTCCCGGTCCGCCAGTTCCCTCGCCTCACGACGGTGATCGATCGAAATTTCAGGCAGTTCGGCGAACCCTTCCGTCAGTCCCTTGAAATAAAGCCCTGTGCCTCCAACAAGTACCGGCAGGTTCCCGTGAGACCAGACGGTGTCGAGCTCATCTGAAATCATCCGCAGCCATTCGCCGGTCGAACAGGCCTTTGATGCCGGTAGCACTCCGTAGAGGCGATGCGGAACCGCCGCTTCATCTTCAAGTGACGGTCGGGCACTGACCAGACGCAAATCTTCATAAAGCTGCATGGAATCGGCATTAAGGATCACGCCGTTCCGGTCTTTGGCCAGTTTAAGAGCCAAAGCGGACTTGCCGCTTGCAGTTGGGCCCGCTATCAGGATGGCACGTTTGCCGTTCGTTCGTTCCTGATCGCCTGCCAAGGATTCATTCATGTCTCTAGTTGCCACTCTGGTATCGACCCCGACTGCTCCCGCCGTGAACGAGGAGCTGGTTCGCCGGGCTGAGGATGCACTCGGTGTCACTGGAACATCAAGAATACTCAATCCTGGCGTTGCAGCCGATATCCGTTTTGAGGGCCCGAACGCAAGTGCCGCCGACACGATTTTACGTGAAATTGTCGGTCAAGCACCTGCAGACGTCTTTGTGCAACCCGAAGAGGGACGCAAAAAACGTCTTTTGATCGCTGACATGGACTCAACCATGATCCGCCAGGAATGCATTGACGAACTGGCGGCGGAATTGGGACTGAAAGACCGGATTTCCGAAATCACCGAACGCGCCATGCGCGGCGAGATTGAATTCGAACCAGCCTTGAGAGAGCGTGTCGGTCTGCTTGCGGGACTGCCGGTTTCTTCAATTGATATTGTCCTGAGCAACCGCATTTCCCTGATGCCCGGCGGACGGACCCTGATCCAGACCATGAAAGCAAACGGTGCATATTGCGCACTGGTCTCTGGTGGTTTCACGCATTTCACCAGCGCTATTGCGGACATGATCGGCTTTGACGAAAACCAGGCCAACACTCTGATTGAAGTTGACGGCAAGCTCTCGGGCAAAGTCGGGGAACCTATCCTGGGGCGCGATGCCAAACGTGCGCGCCTGGAATATCTGGTTGCTGAAAACGGACTGTCTTTCGATGAGACATTGGCCGTTGGTGACGGCGCCAACGATCTCGCCATGATCGAACGATCCGGAGCCGGTGTCGCTTACCGCGCCAAGCCCGCCGTTGCCGAAGCTGCGGATTTTCGCGTCGATCACGGCGACCTGACCGCCCTGCTCTATCTGCAAGGCTACGCCGAACACGAATTCGTACTGAGCTGATTAAAGTTCGCCATTGAGCGATCCGATTATCAAGGCGACAGCAACAGCCTCAAAATGCAGTCTGCTCAATCGATTGTATGGTCCCCTGGTCAGGTTTGCCCTTACCGGCGACCTCAGGCTCTGTCCTTTGAATGAACGGTTCAAACAGCGGAGAAATCTTTTGAGCGCCGTACACAGACAGATGATCGTCATCCCAATAAATCATGCCCTCATCGTCATAGACTTGGCACATCGAGCTCTGGCACAGTGTTTCATGCGGGTACAACACAACCGCCCCAGTGCCATCAGCAATTCTTTCCAACAAGTCCAGAACATCGCGATTCCTGTTCAGATAACTTTCCCGCAAGGGAAATAGGCTCTCAAGGTCACTGTGATCTTGCTTGATCATTCGGGCAACAACAGATGGCAGACTTTTCTTGAACCTTGTATCAACCAGAGGAACTTGCGCAAGAATGACAACTTTTTTGCCCGAGGCGGTCAGTTTCTTGACGAAGTTCCTTAGGCTGCTTTCTCGAAGCGCCCAAGCCTCTTTCTGCTCCAAGCCCCACGCCTCAACCCAACGAACCGTCTTCGAATACCAGCGGTTCGCCAGGATAACGGTCTCGATGCCCGGTTGATCAGCCAGGTAGTCTGCCTGCTTGATAGACAGGTTCACGCAATTCCTGACCTTTTCCAATTCCAGCAGTTTTTTTTCAATGGCGACACAACCGTTTGTAAAAAACAAAGCGGTCCTGTCCGCTTGGGTGCTGAGGTCATCGATGGCAGGTGCAATGGCAAGCGCATGTGAATCGCCGACAAGTGCCACCGTGCTTTTCTCATGATCTGCTGGAACACCTAAAACTTGCGCTTTCAGTCCATCGAACTTCGCGAATTCGTAGTCTCCCCCCAGTTCGACATTCACGAACCGTTGGAATTTGTGATCGGTCCAAGGATAGAGTCCATCCGAAACGACGGTAAATCCCGAAGCCGAGAGTATTATTGCTGATGAGACAATTGCTGTCCTCGCCTTTGGCCACAAGTTCTCCATAGGCGCTTTTCGGAACGGCTGTTCCACAAACCTCCAGGAAAGATACGCCAAGACAACGGACAACAGCCCGACAAGAGATCGCTCAAGGTCACTGAGGCGTCCAAAATTGTGATAGAGCAGCAGTACATAAATCGGCCAATGCCACAAATACAATGAAAACGAAATCCTGCCGAAGAACAGAAAAATCTTGTTCCCCAGGAAGCGATTGACGACAGGTAGCGTCGATCCGCTTCCCGAAAAAATTATCAGGCACGTACCGAGTACAACCGGGAAGGTATAGAAAACATAGGAAAAATCGCCTGGATACTTCACAATAAATCCAAGCAATACGAGTAAGCCACCCAGAATGCTCAGTGTCGTGGCCATGCGCGAGTTGAGCAGGTTTTGCGCCTTAGGCGATAAGGCAAGTAGGGAACCCGCCAAGAGTTCCCATGCCCTTACCGGGAACATGAAAAACGCGAAATTGCTATCGGAAAACACACGCGGAAAACTCATATTCCATAACAACGAGACAGCCAAAAGCGCCAAAATAGAATTTCTTAAAAACTTGTTCCCGCGCGCAAATGCGACCAACATCAATAGCGGGAAAACAATATAAAATTGCTCCTCTACCGACAGTGACCATGTATGTAACAGTGGTTTCAATTCCGCCGTGGAATCAAAGTAACCGGACTCGCTGTAAAACAGAATATTTGAAAAGAAGAAGGTGGCGGCAAATACACTGCGTGCAAACGGCAATGCTTCGTTGGGTAGCAATACCTGCGATGCCAAAATGCTCGTGACCAGAATAACCGTGAACAATGCAGGCAATATTCTACAGGCTCTTCGAATGTAGAATTCCTTGAGCGAAAACTGACCTTCAGACAGCTTTGTGTAAATAATGCTTGTAATCAGAAAACCGGAAATGACAAAAAAGATATCAACACCAAGATACCCGTTTATTCCGACACTGTTTCCTATGTGATAGACAACAACCGAGACAACGGCGACCGCACGCAGCCCGTCTACATCTGCTCTATATTTCAACTATTTAGCCCAACCTAGCAACCCCAAGGGGCATCTGGTACCGCTTTCATTTCAGGCCGTCAATAGTTAGTTGAATAAAGTTCTTGCAGAACTCGAATTTGGATCCAGCAATCTAAAACCATGTCTTGCAAATACTGCATGGTATCAGTCGAAGCATCCCATTGGACCCACTACCTCTTAGTCACCATGACAGTTCAAAGGCAGGTTTGCCAGCAGCAGCAATGGTATCAACAGCCTCAGTCAAGACGTATGGCCAGCTGGACTGCTTGAGGGTACGCTCGCCCGGGAACGCATCGTGACTGGAGACATTTATGCGCTGCCCGATTACGTCGACTATACTGTTGATCGCTCTGTGCACCTCTGCCACCGCCGCCGAACCCATGAATATTGTCGGTAACTGGCTTTGTGAGGAAACTGAATATGCCGGCCCGGACGGGCTTGGCGTGTCCGATTACACGTTCAATTTTTCAGTTACCGATCAGAAAGGCGCTGCCTTCAAGGGTCATATCGATTGGATCGAAGACAAGTCCGAAGTGCCTGAGGAAAAACTCGCAATTCGCACAATTGTCTCTGAAGAAAA
>NZ_JAILWL010000408.1 GCF_025698965.1 Roseibium sp. | reverse complement strand
GGAAGTTCTATTCAGATTCAAATCTTTAAATCGACTATCTTCAATGCTAGCGACGCAACTTTAAAATGCATCAAGGTTGTAGTGCCAATTTCACCACACGGGATTTCGACCTGATCTGGCCTGTCAGGGAAAAAATGCAATTCCTGCAACGCCCCATGGGACACGCCGTGAACTCAAACAACTTCCGCTTCTTCGCCGTCGTCATACCCAATCATGTTGAGAGGCTGTGCGCGCTTTCCGTGCAATTCGCACCAATGAACCAGTGCTTCCTCAGCTCCGTGCGTCACCCAGACCTGACTGGCTCCTGTTTCCCGGATAGTTCTGCAGAGGTCGTCCCAATCGGCGTGATCCGACACGATCAACGGCAGCTCAGCACCCCGCTGGCGCGCGCGGGCTCGCACACGCATCCAACCCGATGCCATGGCGGCAACGGGATCACCGAAACGCCGTGCCCAGCGATCGTTCAGCTGTCCCGGGGGGCAAAGCACCACTTCACCTTGAAGTTCCTTTCCGCGCTTGCCGACCGGTTCGACATCCCCGAGTTCGATTCCCTGGCTTTGATAGTATGCGGTCAGCTTTTCCAATGCGCCGTGAAGAAAGATCTTCCTCTCGTAACCGGCCGCACGCAACTCAGCGATCACTCGCTGCGCCTTTCCGAGCGCATTGGCACCAACAAGATGAGTCTGGTCCGGAAAGAGCTCGAGCGAAGAGAGCAGCTTCTTAACTTCTTCGAGTGCGGGAGGATGGCGAAAAACCGGCAGACCAAACGTCGCCTCCGTGACAAAGGTATCGCAAGTAACCAGCTCGAACGGCTCGCAAGTGGGATCTTTCTGCCGTTTATAGTCGCCGGAGACCACCGTGCGCTGGCTCGGGGTTGCCAGCAGAACCTGCGCCGATCCGAGCACGTGACCCGCAGGGTGAAGCGACACAGTGACAGCTCCAAGCCCAAGCGCCTCGCCATAGGGCAGTTCCTGCACCTGACCGCAGAAATTCTCACCATAGCGGATCGCCATGATATCCAGCGTCTGCCTTGTTGCAAGCACGGCTCCATGGCCGGCGCGCGCGTGATCGGCATGACCGTGGGTGATGATCGCCCTGTCCACCGGATGTACGGGATCGATGTGCGCTCCGATTTCGGAACAATAGAGACCGGCCGGTGTTAGGGTCAGGAGCTCTGGCATCAGGCGATTGATATCCTTTTTGGACCAGCTTGGTTCCCGGGCATTTTCAATTCGTTGGCATCACAAGCTTTCAAACAATTCCAGCTTACAGAATGCGCAGCAGAACACAAAGAGAACATTTACACCTGTGAGCTCTCGCCTTTTCGAATTTCCTGTCTTAAAACAAACTCATGGATGCTGCGCTTTTACCCAACCGTTTTCAGAGCTGGTTTGCATCACGGGGCTGGACTCCGAGGGCGCACCAGTTGCAGTTGATCGATCAATTGGCGCAGGGCCACTCCACACTGCTGATTGCGCCCACCGGAGCGGGCAAGACACTGGCCGGTTTTCTCCCGAGCCTTGTCGAGCTTGAAGCTAGGGGAAAACGCAAAGCCGGTCAGGCAGGCAACCGTGGCATTCACACGCTCTACATTTCCCCGTTGAAGGCACTTGCGGTCGATATAGCCCGAAATCTGGAAGCACCGGTAACGGAAATGGACCTGCCTGTGCGCCTAGAGACCCGGACCGGCGATACACCATCGCACAAGCGTCAGCGCCAGAAACTCAATCCGCCCGATATTCTGCTGACAACACCGGAGCAGATTGCGCTGCTGTTGTCCGACCCTGCGTCTGAAAAACTGTTTGCGTCGCTTCAAACCGTCATTCTGGACGAACTTCATGCCACAGTGACATCCAAGCGCGGTGACCTGCTGGCCCTTGGGCTCGCACGTCTGCGCCAACATTCGCCAAATCTTCGGACAATCGGTCTGTCGGCAACAGTCGCAGAACCCGACGATCTGCGCGCCTATCTTGTCGGACAGCCAGATCCGGATGTCAGGTCGTTGTCGCATCTTGTGGAAGTGTCCGGCGGAGCCCAGCCGGAGATTTCCATTCTGGATTCCGAGGAGCGCCTTCCCTGGTCCGGTCATTCCTCGCGCTATGCCATCGGCGACATTTACCAACTGATCAAGGCACACAAAGTTTCGCTGCTCTTTGTGAACACCCGCAGCCAGGTGGAGATGGTGTTTCAGGAACTCTGGCGCATCAACGAAGACACCCTGCCCATCGCCCTGCACCACGGATCGCTGGATGTCGGTCAGCGACGCAAGGTGGAAGCGGCCATGGCCTCGGGAAACCTGCGTGCGGTCGTTGCTACCTCATCGCTTGATATGGGTATCGACTGGGGAGACATCGATCTCGTTGTCAATATTGGCGCCCCGAAGGGGGCAAGTCGACTGGCGCAAAGGATTGGTCGCGCGAACCACCGAATGGACGAGCCGTCCAAGGCCGTCCTCATTCCTTCCAACAGGTTCGAGGTGCTGGAATGCCAAGCCGCATTGTCAGCTTCCAAGCGCGGCGAACAGGACACGCCACCCTTGCGAAAAGGAGCGCTGGACGTTCTGGCGCAGCACTTGTTGGGCCTTGCCTGCGCCAATCCGCTGAACCTGACCGACACCTTCGACGAAATCCGGTCGACTGAAACCTACCGGCATCTGGACTGGGAGACGTTTGAGAAGGTTCTCGATTTTGTGGCCACCGGTGGCTACGCACTGAAAAGCTACGAACAATACGCCAAGCTGCGTAAAGGCAAGGACGGACTCTGGCGTATTTCCCACCCGAAAGTCGCGCAACAATACCGGCTGAATGTCGGAACGATCGTAGAGGCCCCGAAACTGAAGGTTCGCCTTGTGCGTTCCAAGGCAGACGGAAGGCGCGCACCCGTCGGCCGTGGGGGTCGAATCCTTGGCGAAATCGAAGAGTATTTCATCGACCAGATGACGCCGGGAGACACGTTTCTTTTCGGCGGAGAGGTTCTGCGGTTCGAGGCAATACGTGAAAACGAGGCCTATGTCTCGCGCGCCAAGTCCGAAAACCCGATGATCCCTGCCTATATGGGCGGCAAGTTCCCGCTTTCCACCTATCTGGCCGAAGGTGTCAGGTCGATGCTGGCGACGCCATCGACGTGGAAACAATTACCTGTTCAGGTCCGTGACTGGCTGGAAATCCAAAGGGATAAATCGGTCCTGCCCGCAAAGGATGGACTGCTGGTCGAAACCTTTCCACGCGCCAACAAGCACTACATGGTTTGTTATCCGTTCGAGGGCCGCCTGGCGCATCAGACGCTCGGTATGTTGCTGACCAAGCGCCTGGAGCGTCTGGGAGCGAGGCCAATGGGCTTTGTCGCCAATGACTATGCTCTCTCGGTCTGGGGCCTTGGCGACCTGTCGCTGCTGTTCTCGTCGGGCCGCATTCCGCTGGACGAGTTGTTCGAGCAGGACATTCTCGGGGACGATCTGGATGCCTGGCTCGCGGACTCCAGCCTCATGAAACGTACGTTTCGTAATTGTGCCGTGATTGCCGGTCTGATCGAGCGCCGCCATCCGGGGCAGGAAAAATCGGGACGGCAGGTCACTGTATCCTCGGACCTGATCTATGATGTGTTACGCGCCCACGAACCAGACCACATATTGCTCAAGGCGACATGGAACGATGCCGCGGAAGGACTTTTGGATATCTCCCGGCTGGGTGAACTTCTTACCCGCATTCGAGGACGAATCACCCATACTGCCCTTCCGCACGTCTCACCTCTCGCGGTGCCAATTCTCCTGGAAATAGGAAAAGAACCAATCTACGGGGAAGCCATGGATTCATTGCTGGAAGAGGCTGCTGAGGAGTTGGTACTGGAGGCGATGGAATGAGTGCGCTCACGTCGCACTTGCGCAAGTATACTGCTGCGCCGGTGTGTCATGACATTCAGATCAACGGCCAGCTGGTCGGGCTGCACGACAGCGGTGTGTTGTGGTGGCCTGATGAGGCGACCTTGATTGTTGCCGACCTGCACCTGGAAAAAGGCTCGAGCTTCGCGCGACGAGGCATCATGCTACCGCCCTACGACACAGGTTCCACGCTTGAAAAGCTTGCCGGTGTGATGGATGCCTTCGACCCTGCCCGCGTCATCTGCCTTGGCGACAGTTTTCATGATGCCGACGGGTCAGACCGTCTGCCTGCGCCCTACCGCGCCATGTTGACCACTCTGCAGCTTGGCCGGGAATGGATCTGGGTGACGGGCAATCACGATCCGGTGGCACCCGTCAGGCTTTGTGGGGAAACCGTTGACGAGATCAAAATCGGGCCTCTCTCCTTCCGTCACGAGCCAATTGAAAAAATCGGATCCGAACTGACAGCCGGAGAAGTCTGTGGCCATTTGCATCCGGCAGCTCGCGTGCGCCGGTTCGGCCGTTCGATCCGCCGGGCCTGTTTCATCACTGACGGCTCCCGCCTGGTGCTACCGGCCTTTGGCGCTCTCACCGGTGGACTCAACGTCACTCATGAAGCCTACAGCATGATTTTTCGCCGGCGCCAGTATTCGGTCTTCCTGCTAGGAAATGACCGGCTGTTTCCGTTTACCGCAAGCCGGCTGGTTGGAGATTAGGACGGGCCTGTATCAGTCTCCGTGGAGACATCAGGAATTGCGTTCTGTCTCATCTCCCACATTCACCCAGGCCATCACCAGTTCATAAAAAACCGACAGGATAACCGGGCCCAGAAACAGACCGAGCAGGCCGAATGCGAGGGTGCCGCCGAAGACACCGATCAGGATAACCAGCATCGGCACATCCAGGCCGCGGGACATCAACAGCGGCCTTAAAACGTTGTCGATCAGCATGACGGGCAGCATCAGCACGGTGAATATCAAGGCCGGAGCAATCGCCATGGAACTCCACGCCCACATGATGGCGGGAATGATCACGAGTGCCGGGCCAATCTGGATGATACACAGGATCAATGCGACAAAGGTCAAAACGCCGGCAAACGGGACGGAGAAAGCGACCAGCAGAATCCCCGTCAGCAACCCCTGAATAACGGCAACGCCGATGACACCACGCGATACGTTTCGAATGGTGGCGCCGGACAGATCGACAAACTCTGCGCCGCGCGGCGCGATGATCCGGTCTGCGAACCGCTTCGCACCCGCTGCAAGTGCCGGGCCTGGAACGAACAGAAAACCGGCGACAATGATCGAGACCATGAAAAACAGCACCGAGCCGCTGAGGCTTGCGAGCATCGCGAGGACCTTTTCACCGGCTGGAACCAATGTTGGGCCGACCTTGACGAAAAACTGCTCCAGGCTTCGGCTGGCCAGATCCCATAACTCGGCAATCCTTGAACCGACAACCGGTAGGTCGGCCAGTTTCTGAGGCATTGTCGGCAATTTGAAAGTGCCGCCCGCCATCGCCTTGTACCAGGTCTGCAGCGTTTCGACGAGACTGACCACCAACACCGCAACCGGCCCGGTGACAATCGCGAGACAGACCAGTGTCACCAAGGTCGCAGACAGTGCTTTTCGCCCTCCCAGTTTTGACGCGAGCCAGTCATAGACCGGGTAAAGCGCAACGGTAAGAACCACCGCCCAAAGCAAAAACAGGAAGAATGGCGCGACCAGTTGAAGGGAAAAATAGGCAAACAGACCAAGGACACCCAGGCGAATGGCAATATCGATGACCTTGGCATCGATCGATGCATCCGTAGTGGTGCTGACACTGTTTTCGGAACGATTGTGATCGGATTGGTCGGCCATGCTGCCCCTGCCTGAACGTTTTAAAATATACGTTGCGGCAGCATAACTTGGCACCGGTAGAGATCCAGCCAATTTTCTTTTGCAATTCAATCGAGAAGAAAATCAGTCTTTTCTGAAAATCACGCCGGCCAGCCAGCCGGTAAAGATGGCAAGTGTCACGGCAAGAATGCCGTAGACCAAAGAATAATTCTGTGCCAGTTCAAAGGTGATCTGCTCAAAGCCGATCTTGGCGACCGCGAGGGTCTGTTCGGTCTGGGAGACAAGATTGCCCTGGTTGAA
>NZ_JAILWL010000407.1 GCF_025698965.1 Roseibium sp. | reverse complement strand
GATAGTCCGTTTCTGCTAGAATGCTCTCGCGGTCCAGAGTGCTCTCCCGGGGACCAAAGCGTTTGTCGGCCTCCTGCAAAGCCAGAACATCGCAATCAAGCTCTCTGATAACCTTCAACGTTCGATCCGGGCGGCGGCGCGCGTCAACACCGATTGCCTTTTGTATATTGTAGGATCCGATCTTGAGCATGGTCATCAAATTTTCTTGGTTTATCTGGTTTTTGCAAGCGCATACGCGAAACGCGCAGAAAATTGATCAGTTACCTGGCGAAGCCTTGTCAGGTGAAGGTGAAAGAGAGTGACTTGCATTGCATAACGCAGCGACAATAATTCCTTAAGGGGAAGAGAAAGCAATCCAATGCTAATCGCGCATTCAAATACAAGTCGGGTAAAGCACAGCAACAGACTGCCTGCAAGGACGGCGTTACGAGTGCTGGTAATCCTATTGGCAGCTCTGGCTACCCAACCGGTCAGGGCCTGTTCGTTGGCGCTGGTGATTGCGGTTGACGTGTCTGCAAGCATCAGCGAAGTCGAATACGATCTTCAACAAAAAGGCATCTCTGCCGCTCTGCAAGACGAAGACGTAATGGATGCGATTGCGACGGTCGGTGGCATCTGGCTTCATGGATTTGAATGGAGTGGGCGGTATCAGCAAAACACTTTGCTGAATTGGCGCTTTCTTTCTGACCCTGAGAGCATTCATTCGGCAGCCAGTGAGATTGCCCGCAATACACGCGACAGCCG
Source organism: Roseibium sp. (assembly GCF_025698965.1). GTDB lineage: Bacteria > Pseudomonadota > Alphaproteobacteria > Rhizobiales > Stappiaceae > Roseibium. The sequence continues at coordinate 5,315 of NZ_JAILWL010000407.1, read as the reverse complement.
GGAGTTTCTGACAGCCCTTGGACATGCACTCTCCCACGCCTCGGAAGTCCTTGATACTGCGCCGGCCGTCTGCGAACGACAGGTGATCGATGTTTCCGCAGATGGCATTAACAACGAAGGTTACGATCCTCATTTCGCATATTATTCGAGCAACTTCACCGATATCACGGTAAATGCGCTCGTAATCCGCAAGGAGGAGCGGACATACACTTACTTTGAAAACAAGGTGATCAGAGGGCCGGGCGCTTTCGTCCAGGCGATGAACAGCTACGAAGACTACACCGAGGCGATGATCCGCAAGCTCGTGCGGGAAATACTCGGTCTGAGATATGCAGACCTACGATAGTCAGTGATTGATGTATTGCCCTGAGCCTCGCGAAAGCAGATCGGCACCGCAGTGAACTTCCATATTCAAAAAAATAGTCTTTGCGGAATGGTAAATTCCGCAAAGGCCAAAAAAGAGTATTTGAGCAGAAAGCCGCTGATGAATCTCAGGCAGCTTCCAGTTCCTGAGCGGATTGAACCAGCAATCCTGCAACATAATCCATGAACGAAACCCAGGCTTCGACCACGAACGTGTCCGAACCTGTGCGCCAGACCATGACAGGTGATTTATGGAAAATCGTGCGTGTGACCGTTCCAACCGGAAAAGCATCGAGTGAAAAGTCGATGAAGATGCCGGTGTTAAGCAGCCAGACCGCCTTTTCGCCACTGACGATAACTGCTTCTGAGCGCTCCGAGATATCGACCAGAGCGTGAGGTTCGTCGCCAAGTTTGGCTTCGATACCTTCAAATACCTCCTTAAGGTCCTCCTCTGGTGCAAGAAGAGTCCATTCATCCGGCCCCATCCAGAGAGCTGCACGCTTTACCGCTGTCTCGCAGGCAAGCGGTGTTGTCGGGAGTGCGGCGCCAAACACCGAGCCGGCAGCTTTCAAGGACGCTTCACGCGCACGAAAGGAAAGGCGCGCGATCGGAGCCGCTTTCAGGATCGAGACCGAACCTTGGTTCAACAGGGGGCTTTCACCCGCGTCCGGCGTAATCAGGTCACTTGCCAGAAGATCAGACATTGATCCGGGCTCCTTCCTTGTCATAGAACACCGTGCCGGTCACCTCGACAGGTATGCTGCCATCAGGCATCGGGACGTAAAGCGTCTTGCCTTCAAGCGCGTGACCATTCTTCACCACCGCCAGGGCAATGTTCCGATCCAGGGCAGGGCTGTAATAGGATGATGTCACATGACCTTCTGCAGGAGTGCCGGTTGCCGGGTTTCCTGCGGCAGTGATCTGAGCACCTTCCTCAAGCTTCACTTTCGGGTCTTTGGTCAACAAACCAACAAACTGTTTGCGGTTGTCTGCTATCATGTCCGGGCGTTCCAGACCGCGCTTGCCGACAAAGTCCAGTTTCTTCTTTCCTATCGCCCAGGTCATTCCTGCATCCTGAGGTGTGACGGTGCCATCCGTATCCTGGCCGACAATGATGTAGCCTTTTTCAGCGCGTAGAACGTGCATGGACTCCGTGCCGTACGTTGTTCCATCGTACTTTTCGATTTCCTTGGCCAAGGTTTCCCACATCATCTTGCCGTGGCGGCGGGGAACGTTGATTTCGAAACCGAGTTCGCCGGTAAAGGAAATCCGGAACAAACGACACGGAACTCCACAGAACGTGCCTTCCTTGACGCTCATATGCGGGAAAGCATCCGCGGAAAGGTCAATTCCCTCTATGAACGGTGCAATGACCTCACGGGCTTTCGGGCCCTGAACAGCGGCAACAGCGTATTGCTCCGTCGTTGAGGTGATCCATACATCGAGATCCGGCCATTCGGTCTGCAGATAGTCTTCCATTGTCGAAAAGACGCTGGGTGCTCCACCTGTAGTCGTCGTCACGTGGAAGCGATCGTCGGCCAGTCGCCCGATAACACCGTCGTCGGTGATGTAGCCGGCGTCGTTCAGCAGAAGACCGTAGCGGCAACGACCCGGCGCGAGTTTTTTCCAGGGGTTGGTGTACATCCGCTCCAGGAATTCGGCAGCGTCCGGTCCGACCACTTCGATCTTGCCGAGGGTTGAGGCGTCGAACAGTCCGACGCTGTCCCGAACGGTCTTGCATTCGCGAGCAACGGCTGCATGCATGTCTTCACCGTTCTTCGGGAAGTACCACGTCCGTTTCCACTGACCTACATCTTCAAAGACACCACCGTTTTTGACCACCCACTCATGGGATGGTGTCTTGCGAACGGGGTCGAAGAAATCACCGCGGGCCACGCCGGCGAAAAGACCGAAAGTGGTTGGCGTGTATGGCTGACGGAAAGTCGTGAGACCTACCTCAGTCATTGGACGTTGCAACGCGCCGGACGCGATCTGCAGGGCATTCATGTTCGACAAGCGGCCTTGATCGGTGGCCATGCCTGTCGTGGTGTAGCGCTTGATGTGCTCGATTGATTGCATGCCTTCGCGAACGGCGAGTTTTACGTCCTTGGCTGTGACATCGTTCTGATAGTCGACGAATGCCTTGACCGTGGAAGCGTTCCGGTCATGTGGAATGGCCCCGAGGGTGCCACCGCTTCCTGCATCTCCGCCGGTTGACGCGGCATAAGTGACTTTTGCCGATTTCCCGGTTGCTGCTTTTGCGGCTTCTTCCCCTGCGGCGTAGCCATCTTCAAGGCTTGCCTGCAGACCATAGAGGCCTTTGGCAGCACCGGCCGACCGTTCGTTCTGAACGGATTTGCCTGGAACGTATGCACCTTTTTCCGCATCCCAGACGACCTTGCCGCGTGACTGGGAATAAAGGCTGACCGTCGGCGTCCAGCCACCGGACATCAACAAGGCATCGCATTCGATCTGACCTGCAGAAGCGACCTGGCCGGACGTCATCAATCGGCCAAGAAGAGCGGCCTTGACGCGTTTGCGCCCAAGAGTTCCGGTGACGACGCAGCCAGATTCCACCCGGATACCTCGTGCATTTGCAATGGAAACGAGGTTTTCCGGTGGCGCCTCGCGCATGTCTGCGATCGCCGCGACTTCCACACCATGGTCGGCCAGGTCGAAGGCTGCCTGCCAGGCAGTGTCACAGGCCGTCGCTACAAGCACCTTATGGCCGACTTTGACGCCGTATCGGTTGAGATATGTCCGACCGGCTTCAGCAAGCAGAATGCCGGGGCGGTCGTTTTCCGGAAATACCATGGGACGTTCGATCGAACCAGCCGCAATCACCACTTCCTTCGCACGAACCTGCCACAAACGTTCGCGTGGCAGCTTGGGATCCGGCTTGGATACGTGCTCGGTGACACGTTCTGCCAGTGCGATGAAATTATGCGCAAAATAGCCATATGCCGTGGTCCGGGTCAGCAATGTGACATTATCCATGGCACTGAGTTTGGCGATGGTTTCGGTCACCCAATCCGCAGGTTCCTTGCCGTCGATGCTGGCGCTCGTTTCACTCAGCAACGTGCCGCCAAATTCAGCCTGCTCGTCACAAAGGATTACCTTTGCACCCGTTTCGGCAGCCGCAAGTGCAGCCGCAAGCCCGGTCGGACCTGAGCCGACTATCAGGACATCGCAGTGGGCGTAGATGTTGCCGTAGGAATCCTGATCCGGGTTTTTGGGTGGTTTGCCAAGGCCCGCTGCAGCACGAATGATCGGCTCATAGACCCTGTCCCAGAACGACTTCGGCCACATGAAGGTCTTGTAGTAAAAGCCGGCGGGGAAAAATCGCGACAACGAGTCGTTGACCGCGCCGATATCGAAACCAAGAGACGGAAACCGGTTCTGCGAGATGGCTTCCAGCCCCTGGTAGAGCTCAACCTGTGTTGCTCGCAAATTCGGTGTCTGGTCACCATGCCGATAGACACCTACCAGTGCATTCGGTTCCTCCGAACCGGCAGAAATGATTCCACGCGGTCGGTGATACTTGAAGGAACGTCCAACCAGGTGAACGCCATTGGCTAGCAATGCCGATGCAAGCGTATCGCCCTTGTGACCATGCATTTCCTCCCCGTCGAATGTGAAGGACAGTTGCTCGGCGCGGTCGATCCGGCCACCTTTTTCAGTACGGAATGGCTGGCTCATTTGCCGGCCTCCTTGGCAATCGCTTCAAGGTCCGGCATTGGTTCTCCGGCCTTGTAGAATTTCAGGAATTTGTCACTCACCGTGTCACGAACAGCATTGAAGAAACGTCCGCAACCATTGTTGTGTCGCCAGCGTTCAGCCGCAATACCCTTGGTGTTCGTGCGCATATAGAGGAATTCAACCCAGTCTTCGTCACTTGCCTTGCTCGGGTCAGCTGGACGCGCGATGTGGGCTTCACCGCCACAGTGAAATTCGGTTTCTGCCCGCTCAACCTGGCAATAGGGGCAATAAATCAGCAGCATGTCAGTGATCTCCCCTTAGTGCGCCACAGCGGCAGCAGCCGCTTCATCGATGAGACGCCCGGTACGGAAACGGTCGATTGAGAAGGGGGCATTGATCGGGTGCGGTTCATCCTTTGCGATCGTGTGTGCAAAGACGTGACCTGAACCCGGTGTTGCCTTGAAACCACCGGTACCCCAGCCGCAATTGACATAGAGGCCTTGTACCGGTGTCTTGGATAGGATCGGCGAACGGTCTGGAGTCGTGTCAACGATACCACCCCAGTTCCGCAGCATCCGCATGCGTCGAAAATGCGGGAACAATTCGCAGATCGCGTCAATTGTGTGGTTGGTGATATGAATACCACCCGCCTGGGAATAGGACACGAACTGGTCGGTTCCGGCGCCAATCACCAGTTCACCCTTGTCGGATTGCGAGATGTAGGCGTGGATTGTGTTGGACATGACCACACACGGGAACGCCGGTTTGACCGGTTCCGAGACGAGCGCCTGGAGCGGGAAGGATTCCAGAGGCAAACGCACACCTGCCATATCCATGACAACGGAGGTGTGACCGGCAGCAACAACGCCAACCTTCTTGGCCTTGATAAAGCCCTTCGCGGTTTCGACACCTTCAACGGCGCCATCCTGTCCCCGGCGAATGCCCGTTACGGCGCAATTTTGAATGATGTCGACGCCAAGTCCATCTGCGCCGCGGGCATAGCCCCAGGCGACGGCATCGTGACGTGCAGTTCCGCCGACGCGTTGAAGCGCCGCACCCATGACCGGGTAACGTATGTTTTTTGAGATATTGAGCGGCGGACAGTATTCCTTCGCCTGTTCCGGTGTCAGCCATTCGTTTTGCACACCCGCCAGCCGGTTGGCGTGGATGTGCCGCTGGGCGACCTGTACGTCATGAACCGTGTGCGCCAGCATCATCACACCGCGAGCGGAATACATGACGTTGTAGTTGAG
>NZ_JAILWL010000406.1 GCF_025698965.1 Roseibium sp. | reverse complement strand
AGAAGATGTTCACGATCATCGCAATGATGATACCGATAAGGCCCATGAACAGGAACGAACCCCAGCCGGAAATGTCCTTCTTTGTGGTGTAGCCGAACAGGCTCAGCGCACCGAAGGCCGCTGCCGTGATAAAGAACACGCGTGCGATCGAACCGCCGGTGTAAACCAGGAAGATCGATGACAGCGAGATGCCCATAATCGCGGAATAGACAAGGAACATCGTGCGGGCGGAGGACGCGCTCATGGATTGAATGCGGAAAGACAGCCACATGACCATTCCAAGCGGTGCAAGCATGACGACCCATTTCAGCGGGCTGCCGTATAGCGTAACACCAAGCTGCGTCAGCATCTGGCCATTGCCAAGGCTTGCGACGGCAGCGCTCTGGTCGGAGGTTGTCGCCAGCATGGCAGTGGCCAGGGCAAAGAAACCGGTCAGGGCAAGCCCGATGGTCATGTAATTGTAGACACCCAGCATATAGCTGCGCAGGCCCTGATCAATGCCGGCCTCGGCACGCGCGCCGGCAACCGTGTAGGTGCCTTGTGGTTGACGGTCAAAGGTCGACATGGTCGTGTTTATCCCCTTCTAGATCGACGTTTGCATGTGACGTCACATGCAACACAACTCCCTCAACATATGGGAAAATGCGGACATAAGCACAAGACGAGATTTCTGAAAAAATCGTAATCTATGTGCTTCCGGCCGCATTATACGTCATTATGTTTAAGATAAGGTCTTTTATTTCATAGCTTTCAGTCGAGAAGCAATCTGGCGGTCGCAAGTGCCGCCTGGGTTTCGGACGATTTCTTCTGCCTGGAAATCAAGAATTTCCGTTTCCTTGTTCCGCATCTGCTCAACCGTTACACCGGGTTTGAACCACTGCAGAACCGCATAGTCGCCTCCTGCATCGGTCAGGAACGCGATCGGCTTGCCATCTTCGGTGATACCCATGCGGCCAACCCGAACTTCCTCAATTGCAGTGTTGCGTGCCTTGCCGTCGATGGTGATCTTGTTTTTGCCGACGTTGAGTTTTTTCAGCGTTGAGCCGGTCGTGCCAACCCAGTTGCCGAAGAACCGCTTGCCCTTTTTCTCCACGGACAGGCAGGAATTTTCAAAGTTCGGAATAGACAGCCGGACGGCAGAGACCTCAATCGGCTCTTCACCTTTTGCGGCAAGCGTGTATTTCATCGAGTTTTCACCGGTCCGGTAGACACGGATCCCAACAGGTGTATAGCCGGAGTCGCCAAGCGTGCGGGTAAAGAAATCGAACTGGTTTTCGTCATTTGTGCCGGCCCGGCGATAAAGCCATCTTTTCGGCAGGCCATCTTCAAATACCAGCCAGTCGCTGACGACCAGACCACGCGGTCCATTGGCCTCGTTCAGCTGCCAGACGCCGGTGTGAAACGGGCTCTCGGCTTGGGCTGATAGAGTAAAAGACGCGGTCGCAACGACAGCAATCGCGGCTGCTTTGGCAAACGTTCTCAAAACAGACTTTCCGGTGAATTCAAGCATGGCTCTGCCCCTGTCCTTATCTGGCCCAAACAATATTCGGATAGCCAAGAAAAAGACAGTGCGCAAGTTGCGTGTGGCTTGTGACTGTGAGGAAAGTTGCTGTTTTTTATGAAAATTTCCTGACAGCTTGTGTGTTATTCCGATTTTGTCGGCCCAGGGTACGTATTTTAGAGATTTCGCAAAACCGGAGCCGGTTTTTCTCCAAGAATTCGCCAGGTGCCGATCAAGCCGAAGCCAACGGTCAGGATGAGCGCCACCAAGGCAGCGCCAGCTGCGGTCACCGGCATCAGAACAAAATTGCCATCCATGATCTGATTGATCACATACCATGCCGCAATTCCGCCTGCGACAAGAGCGAACAATGCTGTCGTCAGGCCGAGAATTGCGTATTCGAGGCCATAGGCCAGGATCAGGCTGGGCCTTGTGGCGCCAAGGGTCTTCAGGATGACAGCATCATAAATTCGACTGCGATGCCCTGCGGCCAGTGCACCTGCCAACACAAGAACGCTGGCGATCAGCGTGATGGAACTCGCACCTCGGATTGCCCATGCCAGTTGTGCGACGAGGTCGTTGACCTGGGAAATGGCGTCCTTGACGCGAACAGCGGTAACTGTCGGGAACGCGTTGGACACTGTCTTCAACAACGCCAGTTCTTTTACCGCAGGCACTTCCTGATCCCAGCCAAGCGTCATCAGGTTGGCGTGGGGCGCACCGGCAAATGTGTTGGGAGAAAACACCATGACGAAGTTGATGCCGAAGGACTGCCACTCGATATCTCGAAGATTGGCGATTTCAGCTGTCAGCTCGCGGCCGAGCACATTGATCGTAATGGTATCACCGATTTCAAGACCGAGTTCCGTGGCCGCTTCCAGATCGAACGAGACGAGCGGGACGCCGGAATAATCCTCCGGCCACCAGTCTCCCTGCGCAAGCGTTGAGTTTTCCGGCAACGTGCTTTCATAGGTTATGCCGCGATCACCGCGCAGAACCCATTCCGATCCTTCCCGCGCAGGCTCAAATTCGTCCGAAGGAATGCCGTTCAGGCTCACGATACGGCCTCGCAACATGGGAACGCTCTGCAGTTTGGACGTCGGGGCCTCCTCCCTTAGCAGCGCCTCGAAAGCATCGCGCTCATGACTTTGGATATCAACGAAGAAAAAGCTCGGAGCTTCGTTGGTGATTGTCGCGGTTAGTTCCCGGCGCAGATTGCCGTCGATCAAGGCAAGGGCCACCAGCAACGACAGGCCCAGACCGAGAGAGAGAACGACCGATGGCGTTAGCGCGCCAGGCCGATGGATGTTGGCGATTGCCAACCGGAGTTCCGTTGAGCGGACGCTCGGCAGCCGTCTGGCGATGAACATGATGACACGGGCAACCGCAACGAGCAGCACAAAGGCGCCCGCCGATGCAGCGATATAGATACCGGCAAGGTTTTTGTCGTGAGACAGGGCAATTGCGATGCTTACCAGAACGAGAACAGTGACTGCCGTTGCGAACAGGTAGCGTTTGCGCGGCAGTTTGGAACCGCCGGTGACAATGTCGCGGAAAAGCGCCGTGGGTGGCACATCATGCGCGCGCCCCAAGGGCCACAAAGCGAAGGCAAGTGCGGTCAGCAGGCCATAAAGAAGACCGAGGCCAAGTTCAGCTGGATAGATACTTGCTGCCAGTTGCACCGGCAGGACACTGGATAGTGCCGCGCCGGCTGCGAACGGAATGATGGCACCGATAACAAGACCGATGCCGATGCCGATCAGCGCAATGATCAGCATCTGGACCAGGTAAATCTGGAAAACGAACCCACCGGTCGCGCCCAGGCATTTGAAACTGGCGATGACTTCGCGTTTGGTTTCAAGATAGGAGCGCACGGCATTGGCGACGCCGACGCCGCCGACGACAAGCGCGGTCAGGCCCACCAGGGTCAGGAATTGAGCAAAGCGGCCGATGCTCCTTTGCAGGCCCGGGGAGGCGTTGGCACGCGAGCGAATCCGCCAGGCGGTGTCGGGTTGCTCGGCCTTTGCCCGATCGACCACGGCTTGCAGGTCCTGGACCCCTGGCGCAGGTGTCATGCGTATTCGGTAGTGCCATCGCACCAGACTGCCGGGTTGAACGAGGCCGGTGTCGGGAATGGCGCCGTCTGAAATCATGAGGCGTGGACCGAAATCCATACCACCGGCAAGCTTGTCCGGTTCGCTTTCGATAACGTCTGTGATCCGAACGGTTGTGCGACCAAGAGCCAGAGTGTCGCCAACGGCAACGTCAAGGCGCGCGAGCAGCGCGAGGTCGACAGCCGCACCCCACATGCCGTCGTTGAAAGCCAATGCGTTTTCAATGGATTGCCCAGAGGCCAGGTCAAGCGATCCATAGAGCGGATAGGCGTTGTCGACAGCCTTGAGTTCAACTAGAGCCTGGTCGCCGGTATCTACCCGCCGGGACATGGCGCGCAAGGTCGCGATGCGAGAGACTTCACCCAGGCCGTCGAGAAACTCAACCTGCTCGGGTTCGGCCTGCCGGTGGATGAGCGAAAAGGACAGATCGCCACCAAGAATCGCCTGCCCCTCCTCGGAGATCCCGTCAGTCAAGGCCCGCGAAACCGAGGTGACGCCTGCAATGGCCGCGACACCGAGCGCAATACAGGCGATGAAAATATAGAACCCCCGCAGCCCCCCACGCAGCTCCCGCAGTGCAAAACGGGTTGCCAGCTTGAAAGTCTGGTTGCCGGATTGCGTGCGACCGGACACAAAACCGCTCATGCGGATACCTCTTCGGCAATATGCGCGCTGTCGGCATGGGCCTCTTCAACTTCCCCGGACCGCATCCGGATCATGCGGTCGCATTTTTCAGCAAGAGAGGGGTCGTGCGTCACAAGGACCAGCGTGGTTTTCCGTTCGCGCTGAGCTGCAAACATAAGTTCGACGATCTGGGTGCCTGTATTCTCATCAAGGTTGCCGGTCGGCTCATCGGCGATGAGGATTGCTGGTTCGACCACGAGGGCGCGGGCCACGGCGACGCGTTGCTGCTCGCCGCCGGACATTTGCGCGGGGTAATGGTGCAGCCGGTGGCCAAGGCCGACTGCCTCGAGTTCCTCGCGGGCTTTCTCGAAAGCGGACGGGTTGCCGGCCAGTTCCAGTGGAACGGCGACGTTTTCAAGAGCGGTCATGTTCGGGACAAGGTGAAAGGATTGAAAAATGATGCCGACATTCCGGCCTCTGAAACGTGCCAGCTGATCTTCCGTGAGAGGTCCGAGCTCCGATCCTGCCACAAGGACCGAACCTTCATCCGCTCGCTCCAAACCCGCCATCACCATCAACAAGGTTGATTTGCCTGAACCGGACGGCCCCACCAGTCCGACGGAAGTTCCTTGCTCGATATCCAGATCGATCCCTTTTAGGATGTGGACCCGACCTGCTCCCTCGCCGAGCGTCAGGTGCACATTTTTCAAAGTGATTGCGGGTGAATTTGTCATTTTCAGGCCTTTACACTGGTCACGCGATCGTCTTCCTGACACAAACATGCCCTCGACAATTGGACGCTCTGCGACCATATGGGCCTGTTATGGCGGCTCTTCCAGTCCTGAGAGATGTTAGCGTGAACCAAATTTTTGCTCTTCTTAACTTCCTGATTGTCTGTCTTGTTCCGATTGCAGCTCAATCCTCCGATCTGAAACTGGTCGTCCTTGGGGACAGCCTGTCTGCCGGATACCAGCTTGGGCCTGATGAAGGATTTCCGGAACAGCTGCAAAAGGTACTCGATGAACGCGGGTTTTCGGTAGATGTCGTGAATGCCGGTGTTTCCGGTGATACTTCGACAGGCGGCCTTTCCAGACTTGACTGGTCCGTGGGGACAGATGCAGATGCGGTGATTGTGGAACTCGGCGCGAATGACGCGCTGCGTGGCATTGAGCCGGGTATCACCCGCAAGAATATTGAGGAAATCACCAAACGACTGCGCGAGCGCGGCGTTGAAGTTCTGCTGGTCGGGATGCTGGCTCCCAGAAATCTGGGTCACGAATATGCAGAAGTTTTTGACCCGATTTATGCAGATGTCGCAAAAGCCAATGATGCTTTGCTCTATCCCTTTTTTCTCGAAGGGGTTGCCCTGAACCCCGATCTCAATCTATCCGACGGCATGCATCCCAATGCCAGGGGAGTCGCGGTCATCGTCGAGAACATTCTGCCGAAAGTGGAAGAACTTTTGGCAAAAGCCCAATCCTCCTGAAGGGTGTCAGCCTCCGGCATTTGGTCCAGGAGGTGTCAATAACGCCCGATACCCAGATTTGAAGGAATACCTGATGGAACAGCGCCGTCTTGGTCGCACGGATGTGCAGGTAAGTGCATTATGTCTCGGAACAATGACATTCGGCGAACAGAACTCTGAGGCCGAAGGCCACGCTCAGATGAATTTCGCCTTTGATCAAGGCATCAATTTTTTCGATGCGGCCGAACTCTATCCGATCCCGGCGAAAAAAGAGACGCAGGGCAGAACCGAGCGGATCATCGGCACCTGGCTGAAGAATACCGGAAATCGTGACAAGACCGTTGTCGCGACCAAGGTTGTC
>NZ_JAILWL010000405.1 GCF_025698965.1 Roseibium sp. | reverse complement strand
GGCAGGTAATATTGGTTTCAACAGCTTCCACGGTATTCCGGATAGTGTCTTCGGTGAGGCCATTTTGGGTTGGATCGAGGCAAACGGCGGATCGAAAGACACTCTGGTCTTCAGAGAAGTATTCGCCAAACTGGGCGATGCGGAAAGCCGGTTCACTTTCAAAGTGCCGGAAGACTGCGATCTTTGGATTGCGGTACCGCGCCCGACAAACACGATGGATGTTGGCGGCGGAGGTTCCGTTCTTGCGGAAGTGGTTGGACGCCGCCTATCTGCACCGCACCTGCCCGACCCTCTTGGAACAATCCGCGAGGAATTCCACGTCAACAGCGGTACGGCTCAAGCCTATCGGGTCAGGAAAGGCGATTATATTCAGGTCATCGACATCGAAGGCCGTCAATGTTCCGATTTCATGGCCCTCAGGGCAGATGCGCTCGATGCCGGAACTGAACGCCACATTGATTCAACAGTCACCCGCACCCTTGTCGGTGGCAGCTACCCTGCCCCGGGCCTGTTCGACAAGTTTTTCGATCAGGATATGCGACCTCTTCTTTCGGTCGTGCAGGACACAGTCGGGCGCCATGACACATTCGCCTTGGCCTGTACGGCACGTGGATATGAAGAGCGTGGATTTCCCGGCCACCTGAACTGTTCAGACAACATTTCAGATGCCTTTCAACCATATGGAATAGCTCGTCGCACGGCCTGGCCGGCCATCAACTTCTTTTTCAACTCGTGGATATTGCCGAATGATAATCGGCTGCAATCCGACGAAGCGTGGTCAAGGCCCGGAGACTTTGTGGTCATGCGGGCGCTGACAGACCTTGTGTGCGTTTCAACAGCCTGTCCGGATGACATCGATCCGATCAACGGATGGAATCCAACTGACATTCATGTGCGTGTCTACGATCCGGAACAGACAATCCGGCATGCGATCGCACACAGACCGTTTGCCGAGAGCCAACCTGCCATGACAAGCGAAAGTGCCTTTCATCCCAGAACCAGTAAACTGACAAGTTCGTTTCATGTCGCGCGCGATGTCTGGCTGCCAAGGTCTTATGACGGTTCCCGTGCATTGGACGAATACTGGGCCTGCCGCGAGGCGGTCACAGTCCAGGACATGTCCTCTCTGCGGAAATATGACATTACCGGGCCTGATGCCGAAAAACTCCTGCAGACCTGCCTGACCCGTAATGTCATCAAGCTCTCGGTCAATCGTGGCGTTTATGCTCTCATGCTGAACGAGACCGGTTCGGTCATTGATGACGGCACACTTTTCCGCCTGGCACCGGATCTTTTTCGCTGGTGCTGTGGTTCGGAAGAAAGCGCCCGGCAGTTGAAACAGGTGGCCGAAGACGAAAACCTCAAGGTCTGGGTAAAAGCACAATGGTCCGCCATGCCCAATCTGGCGATCCAGGGACCGAAAAGCCGACAACTGCTGCAACGCATTATCTTTACTCAACCGCATCAGCCAGCGCTTGAAAACGTCAAGTGGTTCGGCTTCACCATTGCCCGTCTTGGAGATCGTGAAGGACCGGCGTTCATGTTGACCCGAACCGGATTCACCGGCGAACTCGGATACGAGATTTTCTGCGACCGTTCCGCAGCTACCGAAATCTGGGATGCAATCATGGAAGCCGGTCAGGATCTCGGGATTGCACCGATGGGCTCCGACGCACTCGACATGATCAGGATCGAGGCCGGTTTGATGGTCTCCGGTGCCGAGTTTACACCCGAAGTCGACGCCCTTGAAGCCGGTCTTGGCTTCGCGGTTGACATGAAAAAGGACCATTTCATAGGCCGCGAAGCCATTGAACGAAACGGAGCATCGATACGGCGATCGCTTGTTGGACTGACCATCGAGGGAACTGAAGTTCCCCATCACGGAGCACCGGTTTTTGCCGGAAGGCATCAAGTTGGCGTCATCACAAGTGCGACCCGTTCACCAATGTTAGGAACCGCAATCGCCATGTGCCGGCTGGCCGTGGAACATTCTGATATCGGCACAGAACTCGAAATCGGTTGTCTCGATGGCCAGATGAAACGTCTCCCGGCTTGTGTTCATGAGCTTCCCTTCTTCGACCCGAAACGAGAGCGCGCTCGCGCTTGAACGATGCATAACAACTGACAGGAGGACGCGATGAAGAAACTACTATTTGGAACAACGCTTGCGATCGCGACAGGGTTTTCCGCGATTGCCGGACATGCTGCCGACAAGGTGATGATCGGCGAGCCAAGCTGGCCGGGTGCAAAAATCATGGCCAACTTGATCGGACAAGTCATAACCTCCCGTCTTGGTGGTGAAGTCGGTTATGCGCCCGGAGCCAACGCAGTCATATTTGCGGCCATGGATGGTGGCCGGGGCGACATCGACGTTCATCCGGACGTCTGGTTGCCGAACCAGAAATCCTTCACAGACGAATATGTTGACCAGAAAGCAACGGTCGCCCTGTCCGACGGAGCCTATGAAGGTCGCTCCGGCTTCTGTACGCCGACCTACATGGCAACGGACCACAAAATCAAATCGGTCTTTGATCTCGGAACACCGGACGCACAAAAACTCTATGATGCAAACAACGACGGCAAGGGTGAAATCTGGGTCGGGGCGTCGGGATGGGCCTCTACAAACGTTCACAAGGTCAAGGTTCGCGACTACGGTATTGAAACCTTTCTGGAGCCGACAACCGAGGACGAGACAGTCTTCTACGCCCGGCTGAAAGATGCGATAGAAGGCAAGAAGGGTGTGGTCTTCTATTGCTACAAGCCGCATTACGTCCACGCGCTCTACGATGTGACAATGCTGGAAGAGCCGGAATTCGACCCGGAGCAGTACACGATCGTACAGCCGGACCAAGACGCTGACTGGTACGAAAAATCCAAGATTACCACTGGTGACCAGGTCAAAACTGTCCGTGTCGCGCATTCCAAATCCCTGGATGAACGCGCACCGGCAGCTGCCGCTTTCCTTAAAAACATCAATATGAGCGCGGACGACCTCTCACAGCTGACCTACCAGGTCGTGGTGGAAAAGAAAGAAATCGAACCTGTTGTGGCCGAGTGGATTGAAAATAACCCACAGACAGTTGACGGCTGGCTTGGTCTCAACTGATCGGCAATAACCACGCCCGGCGTCACCACGCCGGGCCACTTGATACTCCGGGGGATGAAATGGACGCAGACGTTTCGATAAGTGTTCGTGGTGTCTGGAAGGTTTTCGGAAACCGGTCCAAAGAGGCACTTGCGGCAATCAAGGCTGAGAACCTCGGCAAGGCTGAAGTTCTTGAAAAATACGGCTGCGTTGTAGGGGTCGCGGATGCCACCTTCGATGTCCACCAGGGTGAGATCTTTTGCGTCATGGGCCTGTCCGGCTCAGGCAAATCAACGCTGGTGCGCCACATCAACCGGCTACTGGAGCCCACGGACGGACATATCCTGATCGGCAGTGAGGACGTCATGGGATTGAGCGAACTACCGCTCCGCGACCTCAGGAACCGCCGTGTTGCAATGGTTTTTCAAAATTTCGGCCTGATGCCTCACAGAACCGTGCGGGACAATGTGGCAATGCCTCTTGAAATCCGCGGCACGGGAAAGGCAAAACGCTGGGAAGAAGCCGACCGCGTGCTGTCACTCGTCGAATTGACCGGCTGGGAAGACAAGTACGCTCACGAACTTTCCGGGGGGATGCAGCAGCGCGTCGGGCTTGCCCGTGCAATCGCCGCAGATCCAGAAATCCTGTTGATGGACGAACCGTTTTCCGCACTCGATCCTCTGATCCGCAAACAACTTCAGGATCAGTTCATGGAGCTGTCCGCAAGCCTGAAGAAGACAACGATTTTCATCACCCATGATCTCGACGAAGCCATAAGGATAGGAAACCGGATCGCCATCATGAAGGATGGCCGCATTGTTCAGATCGGCACACCCGAGGAGATCGTATTAAACCCCGCGGACGATTATGTCGCGGACTTCGTTGCGGGCATCTCGAAGCTGAACCTGATATTCGCGCATTCAGTCATGCGCCCCTTGGCAGAGTACGAGGCGCAAAACGGCACGGTTCCCACAAACATTCCCGAAGCAGGTCCGGACACGGTCCTCAACGATCTGATCGACATGAGCGTCGACGGCCATGGCCTCATCGCCGTTGCTGAAAACGGCAATACGATCGGCGTCATTGACCGCATCGACCTGATGAAAGCGATCCAGGGCGGTCGTGGAGGCGAGGCAGCATCATGAAAGACAACGTGAAAACAGTATCGCAGGATCTGGACGTTCTCATTTCCCAGTTCGTCTCTTCAGGTGCAGCCTATTATCGCAAGACTTTTCATTACATGATGGAAGCACCGGGCTACCGCTTCACGCTCAATTGGATTGCCGGAATTCTCGGACCCATCTGGTTTGGAGCCCGTGGGCTCTGGTCATGGTTCCTCACCATGCTGGTGCTTGAAACAATTGCCTATATCCAGCTTGCAAATGGACTGTTTGGCGATCTTGGCCGTGTCTCCCGGGAACGGGCAGAGAGCATCGCAGCCACCCTGGATCTCCGGCGACAACAGATTGAGGTTGCCGAACAGGCAAAGTCCGGCTCGCTCGAAGCACTGAAACGCGCCGCACAGTCTCTGGAGGCCGCGCTTGCCGACGCACAGGCAGCAGCCGCTGCAGCGGATGCCACCGGATTGACCTACATCGTCTTTGGCCTCGTCCTGCTCGCCATCTTCAAGTTTGCAAGCGCTGCGATCGCAAACTGGGTTCTGGAAGGACAATTCACTCGCTGGAGATCGGACAAATCCGTCTCAAGTGGTTTCAGCAGCGCTCGGCTCATCGTTGCCACCGCCCTCTCCTCTGTTGTTGTTGTCCTGTCTGCCATCAAGTTCGCCCGTCCGGACGCCGTCGCTCTGCTCGAGACCTTCCCCAATGACCGGAATTGGCGTCTCGCGGTTGGCGACTGGGTTCAGGCGGGATTTGACTGGGCCAAGACCTCCGGACGCGGTTTCTTCGACAGCCTGACCTTCGGCATGCGGGTGTTGCTGGACAGCGTCGAAACGGTGCTCGTCGTGACGCCCTGGCCGGTTGTTGCGCTTGTTATCATCATGTTGGCCTACCTGTCGGCAGGTCCTCGTGTCGCAATCTTCACAGGCGCTGCCCTCGCCTATCTCGGACTGCTCGATTTCTGGGACAAGGCCATGACCACTGTCGCCCTGCTCGGCGCCGCAGCTCTTATATCCATCACCCTCGGCGTACCGCTGGGGATTCTGTGTGCCCGAAGGCCGAGGCTGTTTGCTGTCGTTCGACCGATCCTCGATTTCATGCAATCGATGCCGTCGTTCGTCTACCTCATACCGGTGGTCGCGTTTATCGGATCAGGCAAACCGGCCGGGGTAGTCGCGACAATGATTTTCGGTAGCCCGCCGGTTATCCGCTTCACCGTTCTGGGTCTGCAGCAAGTGCCGCCAACTGTACGAGAAGCCGCTCTCGCCTTTGGAGCTTCACCTCGTTACCTTCTCTGGAAAGTGGACCTGCCGCTTGCGGCCAAAACCATCATGGCAGGTGTCAACCAGACAATCCTTCTGTCACTGGCCATGGTTGTAGTTGCATCGCTGATCGGTGCAAAAGGACTCGGTGAAGATGTTCTTGAAGCATTGCAATACGCAGCTGCCGGGCAAGGTATCTTGGCTGGCCTTGCGATCTTGTTCTGCGCACTGATCCTGGACCGGATTGTGGCCGGAAAACCGAACAAATGAGGCATCCAATCAGATGGTTTTGGCTATCGGCGTCAAAACGGCCTTCATAGCGGACAGACCTTCGACGCAGGCATAAAATCACGGTCAGTCCGGAGCCGATCGAAGTCCGTGAGCTGATCACCAGCAAAGCGTCGGATTGGTTAAGTTCCAGAAACACGGGATACCATTGCCGGCACCCGCCCGAGCGATCGTTGGACGGATGCCGAACAAGAGATCAATCCTCTGCTTCGTCCTTGAACTCGGAGACCTCTATACCGTGGATGTCGAACCACCATTCAGGACTTTTGTCGCGATATCTGTCACGAAGGCGCAGATACCTGCTTTTAAGTCGATCCTGGCGTGCGACCTCTTGCA
>NZ_JAILWL010000404.1 GCF_025698965.1 Roseibium sp. | reverse complement strand
GTTGAGCAACTCCTCGCGCCGAATGACCCACTTTTCGAATTCTTTTTCCTTGCGCTGAAGCTCGGCAATTCGATCGCGTAGCCTGGCTTCCAGGCTGATCAGTTTCCAGGTCTGCCACTGGATGCGCGCGTTAGATGCAGCATCGGCAATGTTCCTGCAGTAAAGCTCGCTGTCCTTAGGTGGAACCACCACTTCAGCCACAGGCTTCCCTCGAGGTTCCTGGCTGTGCGCCTCGCCTCCACCAAAAGCAAATGAAACTGCCAGGAGGGCCAGAAAACCCGATCTTCGACAGCTGTTCATAATAAGCGGCATGAAGCCCCATCCTTCGTGCTGAACCCGTTGAGATGCACAGTCGGGGATCGAGCTTGCGCGAGGCTGGTGAACGAAAAAACGCCGCTCAATGAGCGGCGTTTCCGGCACATGCAACGGCCGACCGATTACTGGACAACAAGCTCCGCCTGAAGAGCGCCTGCTGTCTTGATCGCCTGGAGGATGGCAATGATCCCTGTCGGACGCAGTCCAATTCGATTGAGACCTCGCACGAGAGTAGGAAGATCGGTTCCACCGACGACAGCGAGTTGCCCGCCGGATTCCTGCGCATCTACATAGGTTCTGGGAACGACGACTGTCTGACCGTTTTGAGAAAAAGGCGATGGTTGCGACACTTCCGGAGCCTCGGAAATCCTGACCGTAAGATTTCCATGTGTGATCGCAACTGTCGAGATCTGGACATCCTTGCCGATAACAACGGTTCCCGTTCTCTCGTCGATCACCACCTTGGCTGTTTGGTCTGGTCGGACACGAATGGATTCGATTTCTGCTATGAACCTGGTGACGCTCACGTATTTGGGCGGTGTCAGATCCACAGTGCGATAATCCCGCTCCTTGGCGACACTGACACCGTAACGTTCCTTGGAATGGATATTTATTGCGTCAGTGATCCGCACAGCCGTTTTGAAATCAGGATTGCTGAGCTCGAGCACAAGAGCAGGTATCTGAGAGAACTTTGCCGGCAGGTCCCTTTCGATCAGACCACCATTGGGAACACGTCCGACAGTGGGTATCCCCTGCGTCAAGCTCTCAGCCTGACCGAGTTCGGCAAACCCCGAAACAGCAACCGGGCCCTGAGCAACCGCATAAATCTGCCCATCCGCTCCCAAGAGGGGTGTTGCAATGAGTGTTCCTCCGGCAAGCGATGTCGCATCGCCCAGGGATGACACGCTTACGTCAATGCTAGAGCCCTTGCCGATAAAGGATGGCATTTCTGCCGTGACGACGACTGCTGCGACGTTTCGGGTACGAAGCCGCGCATCGCGCACATTGACGCCAAGGCTGTCCAGCATCGACTGAAGAGATTGTTCCGTAAACGGAGAATTGCGCAGGCTGTCCCCGGAACCTTTCAATCCAATCACCAATCCGTATCCGACGAGCTGGTTGTCGCGAACACCCTGCAAGTTGGCAATATCCTTGATACGGACCATCGCAGAAGCCGGAAGGACTGCCATGAGTGCCACCAGGAGGCAGCAAACTAACCGGGTCATCTATCAATTCTCCACTCGGATGGTACCGTCTTCCTGAACACGGCCTGACACCACCAATCCGCTGTCAATGTTGCGCACACGCACAAAGTTGCCGGCGCCGCCATTTTGCAGCGCTTCCACTTGCATGATGATCATCAGTCCCTGTTCACGGAAAACCAGACGCGCCGGTTCTCCTCGACGGACCAGGACCTGTTTTTCAATCGCGTTTGCAGGGATCGGCTGACCGGGCAGCAATGTTCGCCGCGCGACCATGCCAACCAATTGACCACGATGTGTAGAAACGGCAAATTGCTGCGCAGTTCGGCGTGGAAATCTCCGCTCCACGAGATCCTGGTGCGAAATTTCATCACCCGGATGGATTGTCTGACGTGGAACAGGAAGTTCCATTCCCGCGGCGCCAGCATTTGACACGGATATCGTCACCAGGAGTACAGCAAGGAAGGACCGGAGCAAGCTAACCATTGCCTTATTCCCTTCCCTAACGGATGCCGTTGGTAACAGTACCGGCCATCTCGTCGGCGGCCTTCATCACTTTTGAGTTCATTTCATAGCCACGTTGCGCATTGATAAGCGCGGTGATTTCCTTCACCGGGTCCACGTTGGAGCTTTCAAGATAGCCCTGACGGACAACACCGAAGCCAGGATCACCTGGAACACCGGCAACAGGCGTTCCGGACGCTTCCGTTTCGCGAAAGAGATTACTGCCAACAGGTTCAAGGCCAACATCATTGGCAAAGTTCGCCAGTGTCAGTTGCCCCAGGTCCCGCGGAGCAAGTTCTCCGTCAACCTTGGCGTAAACCTGACCGGATTCATTGATGACAACTTCGATCGTTTCTTCCGGAATGGTTATGGCCGGCTCAACTGGATAGCCATCAATGGTCACAAGCCGACCATCCGCATTCTTGTTGAATGACCCTGACCGCGTGTAAAGCGTTTCGTCATCGGGACCGGTAATTTCAAACCAGCCGCGACCATCAAGAGCAACATCGAACTGGTTTCCCGTGTTGCTTAAGGACCCTTGAGCATGCAGCTTTCTGATACCGGCGGTCTTTACGCCAAGACCAAGCTGGGCGCCTTCTGGAACCGGGTCTTCACCACCACGGTTGGGAACCCCCTGCAGCCTCTCGGCCTGATAGAGCAGATCTGAAAATTCCGCTTGCGACCGTTTGAACGAAGTCGTGTTCATATTCGCAATGTTGTTGGCAACAACTTCAACATTCAGCTGCTGTGCGCTCATGCCGGTTGCGGCTATGGCCAGGGCTTTCATCGAGATACTCCTAAACTGTTCGCCGGGTCTGCCGGCATTTTCTTGAACGCAAATCAGATCGTCATGCGGCTGATTTCCTGGTACGCCGTCACCACCTTGTCCCGAATGGCGATTGCAGTCTGGAGCGTAGATTCAGCGGCCATTACGGCTTCGACTACCTGCTGAACGGATGCCTGCCCATCAACGCCGGCAATTGCCGCCGCTTCTCCCTGCTTCACCTTGTCAATCGCCCCTTGGGACACTTCGGCCATCGCTTCGGTAAAACTGGCTTCCGCAGCATTTTGCGTTCCACCGAGATCAGGAGCACCAACGGTGTAGCGGGTCGTTGACGATGCCTTCAAAACACCGTCCGTGGAGGATGTCAGGGCTGCAATTTCATTAATCATCATCAATTCCTCAAAAGATCGATGTGACGCATGACCATTTCCCGTGCCTGCGTCATAACTTTCAAATTGGCTTCGTAAGACCGGTTGGTCTCTCGCATGTCAGCAAGTTCCAGCAACGTGTTTACGTTCGGCATCTTCACGTAACCGTTTTCATCTGCCGCCGGATGTCCCGGGTCGTACTCAACTGTGAATGGCGCCTTGTCCGCTCCAATCCCCTTTACCGAGACCAAGTTTGCCTGACTTGCGCGATTGAATTCACTCTCGAACGTGATGGTTTTCCGCCTGTAGGGATCGTCGCCGGCGGTTTCTCCGGTTGAGCGTGCGTTGGCGAGGTTTTCTGAAACCACCCGAAGCCGTTCGGACTGAGCTTTCAATCCGGATCCCGAGATCTGTAGAGTTGCGGTTAATGGATCGGACATGGAAATTTCCCTATGGCTTCACTGCGGCGAGATACATTCGGTGAAATGACTTCGCGATACTGGCGTTCAACGAATGATCGCGCGCGACCTCTCCCGTCTTCACCAGTTCCTGTTCCAGGCTGACCGAATTGCCTGAATGGCTCACGGACCAGCTATCGGCTTTCTCGACATCGGAAACGCGCGAGACTTCCATCGACTGACCAAGATGGTCTCCATGGGTGGCAATCATAGCGAGTTGGGTTTTGCTGATGACAGTCGTGAACGGCTCCAGGTCTTTGGCGCGAAATCCAGGTGTATTCGCATTGGCGATGTTCTCCGCGATTGTCGCCTGGCGTACTGAAAGCCAATCATTGTTGTGCGAAACCAGTTTGGTCAGGAACACAGGTTCCATCGAAAACCTCCTATCAACTCAGGTTGCCCAACAGGTAAGCGTTGAACCTTGTCCGAGGCTGTCGCGATCACGTCAAAATCGCCAGGCAACGCAAGGTTCAGACAACCTTCGCTGTGCATGCATTGATGCAAAGGCGCTGTCGATCGACACCGGCGACCAAATTGTCACTCGAGGTATCTTGCATGAACTGGATGAGGAATGGCTTCAGGGCTTTTTATGCTATGCAGCAATCACAATCGGAACTCGTTGCAAAATGCTCAGGTCGTCATTCAGGTTTATTGATACTGGCATCTCTCGCAATATTGCACATGGGAACCCGATCACTGGCCGATGGCCTACCCGTTGATTGCGAAACATATGCTCGTGCCTATGCAGACGCCCATGTATCCGGCGATCCATCGGACCTGACAGTCGTCGACGGAGCAATGCGCGGTGCCGTCATAGGTGGTGGCTGGCGAGGACCAAACGGTGTCAGGCGCGGTGCCATTGCAGGAGGTGCCCTGTCAGTACTTGACACCATTGGAAACTATCCAGGAGGCTGGCAGGGAATGTACGATCTCGCTTACCGCCTCTGCCGGAATGGACAGTCCTCTGTTACGCATGAACCCAAAACTCTTGGCGATCCAACCTATCGGTCGACCCCGTCCCCCCTTCGAAAATCAATTCCGCCCTTGCCGGTTCAAAGGCAGGCACCTGTGAGACAGTATCGGTGAGGACTGGTCATGTTTTCGTTCCTGAACGCGAAAAAGGAGTCTTTAGCGCGAGCCATTCAACGACGGCTTTACCCGCGCCAACGTACAAGACTTCGCCCAGCCAAACTCGCAAGTCTCGACAATGAATTTATCTGTGAGTGCACGATCCGCGATATCTCAGATGGTGGCATTCGTCTGGTTTTAAATGAAGACACGGATCTGCCTGAAGAATTCTACGTTTTCGACGCGGTTCCAAAGACTGTCGCCGAAGTGCAACTCCGTTGGCGGGACGGCCTGACTGCGGGAGTGACATATCTGGTCCCGCCAGCGAACATCAGACATTTCAGCAATACCGGTGTCAGAAAACTCGCTCAAAAACTGTACGCGCTGGACGGGTAATCTGCACATCAGGTTTCAAAGTAAAATCGACTTCTTACTCAAGGTACGAGAATAAGATCTACTGAGACAATCAACGATACTCTGTTTTCAAATTTCCGTTATCCGGCAAAGGAATTGTCCTATTTCTAGTTTTCGCGGTGAAAGCGCTGTAAAACGACCGTTGAGATTCATTTGAGTTCTGAAGGTTCTACCGGACCCGAAATGAACGCAATCATCTGAGCGGGCGGAATGAACAAGTCGAAACTCTTCTCATTTGAATTGCCGGACAAAGTCCTGACCTCCCTGCCGACGGGTGCCGTAAAAGACACAGTCGAACATCTTGGACAGCGCATCGCACGCGGCCACTACAAAATGGGCGCGATCCTACCCAAGGAAGACGAATTCGTAGACGCACTGGGGGTTTCCCGGACGGTGGTACGCGAAGCCATCAAGGTTTTGTGCGGGAAAGGTCTCGTGAGAACGGCCCGCCGCTATGGCTCCAGAGTGTGCCACTTCGATGACTGGAACCTGCTCGACCCCGATGTCATTCGTTGGCACGACGCTGACAGTCCCTTAACGGCAAGGATCTATTCCGAGGCAACCGATCTGCGGCTTATTTTCGAGCCGGAAGCAGCAGCGCTGGCTGCTTTGAACGCAAATAGTGAACAACGCAACACGATCCTGGCCGCGGCACAGAGCCTCCAGCCAGAAGATGACGATTCGGGATTGATCGGTGCTGACTACGCCTTTCACGCCACTATTTTGCAGGCAAGCGGCAACCTGATGCTGGCGCAATTGCAGAATCTGATCTACGCGGTGCTTATTTTTTCCTATTCCGCAGGCCGTAAAGGCGCGCCGGACGAACTGGTGTCCCGCAACAACCATATTGATGTGGCAGAAGCGATCGTGGCAGGAGATGCAGATCTTGCCCGCAATCTCATGAGAGACATGCTGATGCAGAACAAATCAATCGCCGAGAAAATAGCTTCTGTCTCTGCCGCGCATTGACGATTGGAA
>NZ_JAILWL010000403.1 GCF_025698965.1 Roseibium sp. | reverse complement strand
GCCGCTGCATCTCACCGGAGAAGCATTGAATCGCGCTTACAGACAGATTTTAATCTCACCCGAATGTTTCGTTCTGGCTCTTTCGGTCACGGTACAAGTTTAAGTGTCGTAAGCGACATCGACTACTTTGCTATCATTCCAACCAATCAACTTAAAAAAGATTCCTCAATAAGCCTTCGAAAAATAAAGGAATCCTTAGCAGCAAGATTTCCGAATACTGGTGTTCATGTTGATAGCCCCGCAGTTGTTGTACCATTTGCGAATGGAACACAACGCCATGAAATTATCCCTGCAGATTTTGTAAAAAAACACAATGGTTTCAACGTCTACGATATCCCTAACCGATATGGGGAATGGATGCGTGCTAGTCCTAGCGCGCACAATTCTTGGGTAAACAAAGAAAACAATAGACTAGATGGAAAGTTAAAACAGTTAATTCGCCTTATCAAATACTGGAATTACGTGAAATCGGTAGGATTGCGTTCTTTTTATATCGAGCTTCGTGTAACAGAATATGCAAAGGGAGAGAGCTCTATTATCTATAAACACGATGTAAGGCGAGCACTCAATCACCTCTCAAACAAGGGGCTAGCTGCAATGCAAGACCCTCAAGGCATATCTGGTTACGTTTATCCTTGTTCGGGAGCTGTGAAAGAAAACGCCTCATCTAAGCTAAGCACTGCGTTGAGCAGATCAACAAAGGCTATTGAGGAGGAAAGAAAAGGAAACATTTCCATGTCATACTATTGGTGGAACAAGTTTTTCGACGGCAACTTTCCAGGTTATTATTGAGAAAAATTAATGGGCAGAAAAGATCCTATTGGCGACAAATACTTCAAGCCGCTCGTGAATACAGAGAAAATTTCGGGTTGGGTGTTTTGGTCATGTGCAGCACTTTCAATAGCTGCGCTATTTGTAACTACTCAGCCATGGAAAGAAATAACTCAGACAATCTTTGTAATCTTGGTCATTGGGAACTTTATCGGCGGCCTTGCAGCTAAGCTATGGTTATCCCCCCGCGCTGAAGATCAGAGACGACTTGATCTTCTGTCCAACTCTTTTTCGGTAAAACTAACCCACGAGAATGCCGTTGGATACTTCAACAATAGCGAAGCAAATCCTATCCAAAAGCTAGTATTGTCGACAATGGAGAGTTGCTTTTTCACAAAGAGCATTCTCTCCAAAATGCTCCCTTGGGAACGCGCAAAGATAGGATTGTATTTCGTCGTATGGATAGCATGTGCTGTCTCTAGAACTGCAGATTTGTCGTGGATTATAGTTGCAACCCAGGCAATCTTTAGTGAAGAAATAATTGTAAAGTGGCTTCGCATGGAATGGTTACGCTATAAGAGCGAGAAGATTTACAAGCAAATTCGCAATCTTGTATCCACAGTAGAAGTATTTGATAACAGTATCTGCCATGCTCAAGCACTTGAGAACTTCGCAGAATACGAAACAGCAAAGTCTCGCGCATCTGTTACTCTTTCTGAGAAAATCTTTTTTCGACTAAATCCAAGTCTGTCTGCAGAATGGGAAGACATAAAAAATTCCCTCAAATCAGATACGCCTCACTAGTCACGACTTTTTGGCACTCTTTGATTTCAGCGCTTTATCAGTTTCCATTATGTGTGTCGGGGTCAATAGTAAACTCATCGGAGACAAAGCAAAAAACATGGATTTCGGTGGGATCAGACCACCGCCTACCTTGAAATGATTGTTTGGTCACAACCGTCAAAGCCGGTAACCTTCAGCTCGAAAACCAATATGTCAGATCAAGTCTCGCCTTCTACACCTAAACGGTGCATATTGCGTTCTGAGGGCCATTCAGTAGAAAAGTGATCGTTGAATAGCCTCGCTATGAGCATTGTTGCAGACAGCTCACGTCCGATATCGTCGCGTTGAGCTTTCAGTCAAGCACTTCACAATGAGGACTTTCGACGCGAGTGCTCAACGCTCTGCTTGATCAATCGCAGGGCTATTTCCTGCATTTGACAAATTCTTTACGCTGCAGTGATGGGAGAAATCTTCAATGCGTTCATCCCATTTGGTTTGCGTTGGACTGCAGGCATTTCCAAAACTCAAACCAAACCAGCGCTCCAACACCACATTCGATTGGCACCAAGATGAACGATCATGCCTGGAAAAAATTCGAACACCAGCTTTTCTTTCGCAGAATTTCATGAATTCCGGCATGTGGAGCCACATAGATCTTGCGTCTTCATCGCGGATACTCATCGCATATGCAAAGTATCCTCTGTTGATGCTAAGATACTCCTGAATTTCGCCTGACAGAGATCCGCAAATTGTGATTGGGTCACAGATCCCGTCGAGGGCGCAAGCTACTGCATTGTTATAGAACAGAGATAAATTGTGGAGAGAAATAACATAATCTTTGCTATCTAGAATTTCCGAAGCGGCTTTTATGTAAATTTCATCAGTGTACTGCTGTGTTTCCTTAAGATCTTTAAGAAGAGTCTCGTTTTCAATCCAGAAATTTATTAACTTCGTCCGAGCATCGACAAATAAGGTTGCTTCTCGCCTTTTAAGCACATCAAGGGCTTTGTCTATTCGACGATCATTTAAGTACTCCAAATACGAGTAAAAACTCACAAATATCGCCATAAATGCGAGGAGTAGAGTTACCCCATCCTTGTATCGTCCCAATAGGTTGAGAAACAATCGAACACATCGCATCTACTGAAAGCCTAGGCTGGTCTTGACCGTTTCCGACACTCTCGCGCCGTCCCCTTCCCAGAACCTCGGTGAGTCGACCAAACGTAGGTTGAACAGATGCTTGTCGTCGTCGCAGCAAGACTTTAGGCACTGATTGCTTCCTTTGCATCCGCATTTTGGCTCGGAACATTGCTGGACGAAGTGGTCAAAGGAAGATAGCCTTGGGCTGCCTGTACCCATCTTCTTTTGCAGCTCGGCTAACCGCTCGGATGAGCTGGCAAAACGGATAAACTCCATGGCCCCCTCTTTGTTTTTGGAGCCTGCTGGTATCGCTAGATATGCAACCTCCGATATGGGCGGTGCACCCAAGTTTACGAAATCATCTGCAATGCCATCATACTGTGCGAGTTGCGTCTCCCAAAGCAGCCCGATAGCCGCAGCATTGTTTTCCGTCGAGGAAATAAAGTTGGCCGAAGATCCGATATCCTCTATTCGACCTTGCAACGGCGCGCTGATCTCCAATGTGCGACGAATGCCTTCTTCTGATGATAGAGTTTCAAACACGTCTTGTTGCTCAACGCCTGTCGATAGAAGAGCAAGTGGAGCAATCAACCTGCCCGTGTGAGAAACAACTCTATTACCGGCGATCTTTTCGGGATGAAAAAAATCAGTCCAAACCGGTTCTGAATCGCCACGATCCTTCAGCGACGAAGCTCTTGCGACAATCAATGTGTTCCAAATCGCTATCGGAACTCCGCAGCGATGAAGTGTTCCGTCCAGGAAATCATCACGGCGAAAGGCATCAGAGGCACCACTTTCAAGCTGTTGGTAATCCAATTCCGCCAATGAACCTGCTTCACACAACAAATCAAGCTGCTCTATCGAAATCTCGATAACATCAGGAGGGCGACCTGATTCTATACTCGAATAAATGTACGTCTTAATTTCATCGTACTGTCGATGGTTCGGAGCTATTCTTGTTCCGTGTTTGTTTGCTTCGCTATTTTCCCAAGGAGTAATCCAAATTTCTTCGGAAATATTTTCCGGTACGGAGCTGAATACAAAGCTCAATTCATCTTGTGCCTTGGCGGATCCCATCAAAACAAGCCCGATAAACAAAGATACAAAAGTCGTTTTCACGGCACCCTCCCGAGTAATGTGTGTATTTTTCGTTGCAATTGAATTGCAACGCATCACACCAATGGAAGATTATATTACAGGGTTGCTTGAACTCAACCCCAAGATAAATCGAGAAAAAGCTCAACCATTCAGCGTGCTCTCCCGCTGAATAGATACGATTGTTCAGGCGAATAGCCTGACAACACTTGTGACGGCGCATACATCAACGCGGTACAGCTACGTTGTTTCGTGAACGACCGGCTGATCCGGGTAGTGTCAAAGATCTTTCGCACTTTCGTTTTCAGGCGACGGCTTCTTGGGTTTGATTTTGCTCCTGGTAGAGCGGTGCCATGCTCATGTATTTCCGGGCAGACCATTTGCCCGCTGCGATATGCCTGAGCCTGGCCGCGGCCAGGCTCAGGCATGATTGGCCATCTGGAATTGCGCCGACCACACGGGTTCTGCGCCGGATCTCTTTCATAATGCGCTCCAGCGGATGGTTGGTTCTGATTTTGCGCCAATGGCTGTCCGGAAAACCGTAATAGGTCAGCGTCTCCCTGATGCTCTCTTCGATGAGACCGGCAGCCCGCGTCAGGCGTTGCGCCCGCAGATGCGCGATCACTGCTTCAGCCTTTTCCTGTGCAGCCTTGCGGTTTTCCTGAGCATGAATGGCCTTCAGCATATGGGTGACCTCGCGCACCTTCGTGGACGGTACGTGGCTGAACACATTGCGGTAGAAATGAACCATGCAGCGCTGCCACTGTGCATCCGGCAGGTAATCGGCAATGCTCTCCACAAAACCCCGGCAGGCATCGGAAATGATCAACTTCACACCGGACAAACCCCGATCCGCCAGATGCCGCAGGAAGTTTGACCAGCCGGACTTGTCTTCCTTGGCGCCTTCGCAGATTCCTAGGATCTCCCGAAATCCTTCCGCATTGACCGCACAGGCAACAAGCAAGGACACGTTCCGGACTTCTCCGGCCCAGGTCCGCTTCATCACAATGCCATCCAGATAAAGAAAAGGATGCTCGCCTTCTATGGGGCGGTTCCGCCATTCCTCGATCTTCGCATAGATCTTCGTATTGAGATTGGAAACGGTACCGGGAGACACCCGCGTGCCCCACAGCGCCTCAGTGATATCTTCCACACGGCGAACCGAAACACCGGCCAGGTACATCTCCATCAAAGCTTCTTCGACGCTGCATTCCCGCCGCTGGTAGCGCTCAATGATCGCCGTTTCGAATGTCTGACGACAAAGCTTCGGCATCTTCAACTTCACCTCGCCAGCCTTGGTGTGCAGCAAGCGTTCGTGACTACCAGCTGGCGTGTCCTGGCGACCTTCATTGCGCTCATACCGGCCGGCTCCGCAAAGCCGGTCCGCCTCCGCGTCAAGCATCGCATTCAAGGCCTCTTCAACCGTGCCGCGCACCATCTCACCGAGATGATCCTTGATCCGAGCCTCATCAATCCGGATCACATTGCTCATCTCTTTGCCCTCATCGTCATCAGTCGTACCGTGCTCCCTTCAATCAGAATAAAGGGAGCCGTCTCAACCTGAAAATGTGCGAAAGAATTTATACATTATCATCCGCAACCAGCTTCTCCAGCGTCGCGATCTGATCCTTCTTGCGGGTGATCATGGCATCGCGGTCGGCAAGCAGCATGTTTTGTTCCGCCAGCTTGGCCTGCGAAGCCAACACCAGGGCCTTCAACACATCAACATCATCCGGGAGATAAGCGGGCAACTCCATGGGCACTGAATACCAAACGCACACAGAAACCACCCCTGCAAATGAATGGCTAATTCACTCTGCCGCAGCCGGTGGACGGATCGACCTGGCCGTCACCCGCCGCCAATCAAGACCGGCAAAAAGCGCCTCGAATTGTGCCGGATCGAGCCGCATGACACCATCCTTGATCGCGGGCCATTTGAACTGGTTCTGTTCCAGCCGCTTGTACGCCATCACCAGCCCCGATCCATCCCAGAAGATCAGCTTTAGCCGATCTGCGCGCTTGGCCCGGAACACATAGACCGCACCGTCAAACGGCTTATTTTGTAAATGACTCTGCACCAAAGCCGCCAATCCATCATGGCCCTTGCGGAAATCCACCGGCTTCGTGGCCATGTATATCTTCCCCCCATGGGTCGGATGGATCATAGCGCCGCTGCAATCTCGGCAATTCGGGCTGCTGGCGTGGCCGCATCCAGCCGGATTGTGATCTCGCCTTTGACAATCTCCGTAAGCGTCCGGTGAGAGGCATTGGTCCTATTTTTTGGGCCTTCTCATATTTGCAAGACG
>NZ_JAILWL010000402.1 GCF_025698965.1 Roseibium sp. | reverse complement strand
CTTTTCCGGCCTGTTCTGGTCAAGAACCATCTTTCCAGATATTTGACTAAACTTGCCCATGATCGCCCGCCCCCCAAGGACACGGACTGTGAACTGAGTATCAATTTTCCCGGGTGAGAGGTTGTAGGTGCCCGAAATCGAGCCTGATACGGCACCAGAAGTTGTATTGAGAAGTGTACCCAGGGCCCCAAAAATAAGCACGACAACCAGAACCAGGAAACGGGTGATGAAGTCTAGAGCGCGGTGATTGGTCACTTAACAGGTCCTCTCTGCGGACAGTCGACGGATACCTCAAGGTCGACCGAAATCTCTCATTTTTTTGCGTTTCGATACCATCTGCCAAGTATTTGAATCACAACACTCCGGAAAAAATGCACAGGCTGGAGATGAGCGAAATCTTCCAGAGGCTTGCCTCTCACGTTCAATTCGGAAACAGCAGCGCAATCAACCCTGCGCGATACGTATTGGTCGCATACATTGTGCAGTATCAATATTGGTATAGGTTTGAGCCTCCACAGTGATTGCCGTGAGTATGGAAGTTAAACTGGGGAAATTGTCCCTACTCAAATAGACAGAAACCAGACTGGTTAGACTTAATGGAATCAAAGCAAATCAAGTCTTCGTCATAGATGTAATGAGATTTTGCCTGGACAAGATTGTTCGGTTTAGATTTCATGAGGAATTTAAGGCGCAAGGCGTTAGTAAAAATGTGAGTACTCACAACGTATCCCCTAAATGAACCAACCAAGATGAATTTCGCGTTTGCAACAACGACGTTATTCCAAGGGTAATTATTATCCGATTATTACTGTGTGGTAATTTCCGGGTGCGCTCAATTAAGCGAATTTGTTCTTGTTTAAGCTAATTTTAGCTCACCAAAGAATTGGCGGGTGTCGGCCATCAATCTCGAGGCGTTCGCTATGTGGCTATTGGGTACTTCTGAGAATTTGTTGCCTTTTCCTGCAAGGTCCCGATTTGGCCAATTGCAGTTAGTGTTCCGACTTAAGGCGCTTTTGCCAATGAGATTTAAAATCTGAAATCGATATGGCAAATACGTTTGAAATCAGTCAACTGGATGGAGATAGCATCCGCACTGCCGTTGACGCTCGAAATCGATCTGACCTGCCGCGCACAGCCAAGGCTGAAGCCCGGTATAGTTAAGGCAGTTCGATGAAATTTGAGGCACGTGGACTTACAGATTATCTCATACGGCGGCCATACGGTAGTTCGACAAGAAAGTCCCATGGTCGACGTTGCCCCGATATTGAAGAGATGCTGAGCATTTCCAGACGGGTAAAGCACGTGCTGAAGAACGCCTAGGAGGCATCTAGTTGGACGTTGTGAAACAGTGCGCTCAACCGGTACCATTAGAAAATAGATCCAATAGGCGTGATAGTTTTGATCAAGTTAAATAGAGGCGTATGTCTATTGATCGAGCCGCGTTGATAGATCCATTATAACTGGCGTGAGCCGGTTTTCTGCCTTTCAGAAAGTATTAAAGGGTAAGGCAGAATACAACGTGCAAAAGAGCGTGTAATGCCGAGAAGTTGATTTTGGGGACTGGATCAGGGTCGACACCGGCGTCGGAAACAAGCCGCTGTCTTTCGGTCACAGGCGGTATTTCCTTGTTAAAATATGGGAACAGAGATGGCCAAATGTATCAGCTCAACACCGTTATATTCGCGCTATGACACAGCAACCCGCCTTTTGCACTGGTCTATTGCTTTGTTTGTTCTCCTAACTTGGCCACTCGGATTGATGATTGGCTATGTAAAGCAGGCAGTCTTGCCGGAGTTTTATATACTGCATGAGGGCATCGGCTTTATTGTATTGTGGCTCATGCTGGTTCGTGTCGGGAATAAACTTTTTTCGAAGAAATTGCCGGCAGAGGGACCGGCGATCTTACGTTTGGCAGCTGGTTGCGTGCATGGCCTTTTGTATGGTTTTCTCATTATCATGCCGGTATCCGGCTTTCTGGCGACCAATGCCCACGGTTTTCCTCTCAACTGGTTTGGATTGATCAATGTTTGGAGTCCAATTGGAAAGTCGCCAGACATTGCCAGGGATCTAAGCGCCGTCCATGAATGGAGTGCCTGGATTCTGCTTGTATTGTTTGCCCTGCACGTCGGAGCGGTGCTGATGCATCATGTGGTCAAGAAAGATGAGACGCTCTATCGCATCCTGTGAATTTACATCAGGTGGGTGGTAATTTGCTTTCAGGAACTGGAGTTGCCAGTCATTCAGAATAGGGTTCTTTTTTGCAATTTATTGTCCATGGTGGGAGAAGCGTATTTTCAGAGTGGGCAGTTGATTTCATGAGTGCACTCAAAGGCCGTCATTTCAGCAGCAAGGTCGTGTTGTGGGCGGTTCGCTGGTATTGCCGGTATCGAATCAACTACCGGGATTTTTAACAGATAATCGCCGAGCGCAGTGTACGAGTTGATCATCCACGACCACCGATGGGTTCGAACCTATGCTCCTGAGATGGAAAAACGGCTGCGCTTGCCATGGCGCCGTCCGGTCCCATGCCGTTGGCGGGTCGATGAAACCTACGTCAAGCTCCGCCGGAAATGGACGTATTTCTATCGGGCCGTACACAAATTAGGCAACACAATTGATTTCTACCTCTCGCCCACCGGGAACAGCGAAGCGAATTCCGGGGAAAGCCTTGAGAGCGCTGGAAGCGCCGGGGCCCCTCACGATCAATACAAACAAGGCGACGGCTTATCGCGCGGCCATTTAAGAGTTGAAATCGGAAGGCAAATGCCCCGCAACAAACGAGCATTGACAGGTCAGGTATCTTAACAACGATGTTGTTGAAGCCGACCACGGCAAGCTGAAACAGCTGATCAGGCCCGCACGGCGGCTTCAAGACCCCGAAATCGGCCTTCACGACGATCAAGGGCTTTGAGGTCATGCGTGCCGAGCAGAGCTCAGGTAGACATCTTCAACTTCTCAAACGATGCCCTTAGTGAGGCCCGCATAGTCGAAAGGACATTTGGCATCGGTCCTTGTACCCTCTCCGAGGCAGTGACTATGCTCGAAAACTATCTTCAGGATGTCAAAACTTGAACCGGAGTGTCGGTACAGGCCGAGAGTTGTCCAAATTCAAAAATTGCAACAGAGCCATCGATAATGCCAGATTAGCAATTCGCTGTTGCTTTGAACGGTGTCCTTGCGGTTGATCATAACGCTCTTGACATCGATGCGCGCAGAATAGTGACCAGCTCCGGTGACACGATTATGGGATCTGCTTCTGCCGATAGTGGCAGCGTAACCGTTACTGGTGGAAGTTCCACCTGGACGACATCCGGAGAGGTGGATCCGGAGACAACGTTCTCCCTGTCAGACAGCGTCCCATTCGGAGAAATCGAGGCACCTATCGCGGAATTGGGAATTGACAGCAATCTGGCCGACAGAGTGGTTGCGGGCGCCTCCTGCAGCGGCTGCAACGGTGAAGGAACAACCCGTTCACTGCTTCGAAGTCAGCCTCTAGGCAGGGAACATACAGCCTCGCGCCTAACTCAGATACGCCCCTCCACCGCAGCTGATCGCAGGCACGCTGGTTGTTTTCACTCAAACGTACCCAGCAACTCACCTCGGATAAATCTATCCCTGCATGTCAACACAACGACATCGATCCATGCTGAATACAGTCTGGCCACAAAAGTCGGAATAACTGCCATCTAACATACCTAACGCTCGCGCAATGTTTCTGAGACCGATGCGCGAATTGGTGAAAGGAAATAATCCAGGATCACGCGATCACCCGTTCGAATGTCGACGGCAACCTGCATGCCGCTGGTGATGGGATAGGTATTTCCCTCGACTTCAAGCGAATTAGCCTCCAGTGAGATGTCGACTGTATAGGCCGGCTGACGCTCTCCCTCCAACATAGTGCTGTCGGGACTTATTGCTGTGATTGTCCCCTCGATATGACCGAAACGAGTAAAAGGGTAGGCATCAACCTTCACCGCAACACTCATCCCCTCGGTTACAAAGCCAATATCGCGACTGGGTAGACGTGCCTCGACGATCAAGTTGTCGTCGGGTAGCAATGACATCACGGCTACGCCCGCCTGCGCAACGGTTGCTCCCATGGAAACACCGATTTCAGACACGGTACCCGATCGAACCGCACGCACTATTGATCGCTCAGCTGAAGTGGCAAGCTGCTCCCGTTCCAGGAGTGCTATTGAACCAGCCTGCTGCGCCTCCAGCAAAGCTTCCACCGCCGTATAGCGCGCGCCCTGTCGACGAGCCTCTCGAGTAGCGACGAGGGTTTTGATCTGCGCCTGTATATTGACGAGATCCCCTTGCTTTTCCAAGAAGACTTCTTCTTGTTGGTGCAGTGCAATTTGAACTTCCAAGAATTGGGCCCGACGTACCAAACCCCTCTCCGCCAGAGCAGCTAGATTGGCCTCGTGCACGCGGTAAACCGGTAGAGTAAATCTACGCTTCTCCACCGCATCGCGGGTGACTTCCAGTCGTGTCTCAAGCTCACCAATCTCGACCGTGAGTTTGTCGATCTCGGCCTGGTGAGCGGCAAATCGTGCCTGAGCCTGCGTTTCGAGTAAACTGTCGAGCCTGGGTGGAAGAATGAAGTCCGCCAACCTGTTCTCAATCGGCGCCCCCAGCAACTCCAACAAACGCGCATTGATGCGTGCAGTCATGGCGTGGCGCATTAAGCGCTCCTCGATTTGGCCTTGACGTGTAACTATCTCCCGCTCGTCCATGGTGAAGAGGATATCCCCTTCCTGAACCTGGTCGCCTTCTTGGACTGAAATCCGCGCGATTGTGCCTGATATTCTGGCCTGCACCGGAACTGCTCCGCCAATAGGTCGAATCGTACCGGAGGCGACAGCGACAATATCTACCCGCCCAAGCATCGCCCAGACCACCAGTACGGTGAAAAAAGTGGCGATGATATAGACGAGTAGTCGCCCGGCGGGAGAGGCTGGACGGTCCATCACCTCCAGCAAGGCGGGCATGAATTCGTAGCTGTCCCTTGAACGCTGCCGTTGAACAATCGGCGCTTCCTCTCGTTTCGCAGCAGACATCACATGAGGATCAGGCCTGGGCAAAGAAGGGTGAGATGCGGCTGAATGCTGCGAAGTATGAGCCGTGTCCCGGTCTTGTTCAGATTGCCGCCGAGTGACAGATGACGGCAGAGCAATTCGAAAATGTTTCACCCTGCCTGCTCCGCAACTAGACCAGCATAGAGCCCGCACTGGTTTACCAGCTCATTGTGAGTGCCTTGCTCTACAATTCGGCCGCGGTCAAAAACCAAGATTCGATCCGCGTTTCGAACAGTGCTCAACCTGTGCGCGACCAACAAAACGGTGCGGTCTTTTCCGAATTTCCGCATGTTCTTTCGAATTTGCCGTTCCGAATAATAGTCAAGAGCCGAAGTTGCCTCATCGAAGATAAGAATTGGAGGGTCAAGCGCGAGCGCCCGGGCAATGGCAATACGTTGACGCTGACCGCCTGAAAGATTCATGCCTCGTTCCTCAATAATGGTCTCATAGCCCCGCGGAAGCTTGACGATGAACTCATGCGCAGCGGCAAGGTCGGACACTTCAATCACTTTGGACATCGGCATTGTGGGATTGCCAAGCGCGATATTCGCCTGAACGGAGCGGTTGAACAGAATGTTGTCCTGAAGAACGACTCCGATTTGCGAGCGCAACCATGAGGGATCGACAAGTGACAGATCGGTCCCATCGATCAGGACCCGGCCTCGTTCTGGAGTATACAAACGCTGTACGAGCTTGGTCAGAGTGCTTTTGCCGGATCCTGATGCGCCAACAAGTCCTATGCTCTGTCCAGGTTGAATTTCAAAGCTTACGTCGCTGAGCACTTCTGGCTCGTCCTGCGCATAGCGGAAAGACACATTTTGAAAGCTTATCCCGCCCTTGGCAGCAGGCAGGTTGACCGTGGGGGCGTCTGATCCAAGTTCGGTCGGGCAATTTAGGATGTCGCCGAGACGGTCGACAGAAATCCGGGCTTCCTGAAAATCGCGCCACAATTGGGCCAGTCTCAGGATGGGGCCGTTCACATGGCTTGCAAACATGTTGAACGCGATCAACTGACCGATGGTC
>NZ_JAILWL010000401.1 GCF_025698965.1 Roseibium sp. | reverse complement strand
ACCGGTCGGCTCTCTTGTCCGAAACAGCGCCCCCGCCGAAAAACCCACGCCTGCAGTATTGCATGGAAACCCTGGTTTATGAGGATTTCCAGGAAAATGGCGACAGCATTCTGGCAGCCATCCAGGCGGCGGAAAGCGTTGACATGAGCTATCTGCCCGAAGATCTCCGCGACGATCTGATCGAAGGTTATGAAAAGGCCCGCGAAGCCTTGCCGTTGATGCAATCCATCAAGGATGCCGAGCTTCAGGTAGCTGTCGCTTCCGGTGCCTACAAGCCGGTTCACGTTCAGGTGCGCGCATTGGAGCGCGATGCGAGACGCATTGACGAACACATCGCGGAACTTCAGGTCATTGTCGACCGGTCGGGTCCCAACGGCATCTATTCGCCCGAACAAGGTGAACGTGCAAAGGCGCGCATCGAAGGACTGAAGGCGGAACATGATGCACTTCTGGGCCAGATTCCCTCAAACTGGGAAGAAACATACGGCGAGTTCGCCACGATCCAGAAGGCGGAAACGTCGGCTCGTCAGAGCTATCGGCGAACTGTGGACCAGTCCTATGAACCGGTGTTGGAGTTGAAGGCGATCCTTGCGGATGCCGAAAAGGTCGCGGCGCTGAAGCCTGAACTTGAGGCGTTGAAGGATCAGGTGACGCAGCTTGAGCCGAAAGCCGCAGTGGATGCCATTGCAGCCATGAGGTCCAAAGTCGGTGAAGCGGAAGGCACGAGCGAAATTCGCAAAGGCTTGACCGAGGCCCGCAAGATCATGCGGAGCCGTCAGCCAAACGCCGAGGAAGCCCTGGCCGAGATCGACAAGTCGATAGCCGCGCTGGATGCCGACCTTGTCTGGCGGCAGCGGGCCGCAGAGGAAATCCTGCCGCAGCTTGAGGCCTACGATACCGCTGTTGTCAACAATATCGGTCTGCGTGCTCAAAGCCGCCTGCCCAATAGCATGGCCCTTGACGTCGCTGCCTGCCTTTCGGATCACAGGGACATTTCTTTGAGTTTCTAGAGGCTGGACCGATACGAAATCAAAAGCGGGAAGAGCAATCTTCCCGCTTTTCACGTGGCGCGGATCTGATCCGGCAGGCGGCACTGAAGACTGACCGCGCGCTGGTTTATGACAACTCCAAACTGAATGAGCCACCGGTACAGTGTCTTGTGTTCAGTGAAAGGCGGCTGGTCTCAGCTCTGCCGTTCCTTCCTGAGTGGATCAGGAAGATTTATGTGAGGGAACTGACCACGCAATAGCCTGAGAGAGGAACGGAAAGACCGATCCAAGCCGGGTCTGATCGCGGGAGGATCAGGCCGAGATGCCTATCCTGCATTTGTCTAGGACGTGTTCTCATAAACGGGCGAGCGCCGATGACCGCTGTCGGCGGAATCTCTCAAGACGATCAATCAATCGCGTAGGTCAGCTTTGCGGACCTTTGAGACATTCGCTAGCTGTCGGTGTTGGGCGAAGAACTCGGTATGGGAGCGTTAGCAATCTGGCAGAAGCTGCGATGGCGCGCGCACTAATCGAGCGCTACAGCAAACTATGTCAAACGACGAGCACCTAGCCCATCGGCATATTTGTTCAGTTGCTCAACGGTTTCCGTCGGCAAGCTCACGCCGTCAATCTGGTGTCGTTCTGCGTTCCTTGTTTCCAGTTCCCCCGGATAAAAGATTTCATCAAATCCTACGGCAAGTGGCGTCGACTTAATTTGATCGACCATCACATCCATGTCATCCAGAAAATCCTCATAGGGTCGGAACGCATTGACATTGAGCGCGATTACCAAGTGCCCGACACCGCTTTGTCCTTTTGGCATGTATGGACCCACCACATTAGCCATGAAAGCGCTTCCTGATAGAACTCCTGAAAGCACGTCCATCATGACTGAAATCACATATCCTTTGTGTGCAGCTAGCGGCTGTATCAAACCCTTGAGCGCTTCCTCAGGGTTCACTGTCGGCGCCCCCGAGCTGTCAATAGCCCAGTCATCAGGTATGTTTTCGCCTTTTTTTATGGCGTTGAATATCTTGCCGCGAGCGACCACGGTATTTGCGATGTCC
Organism: Roseibium sp.; assembly: GCF_025698965.1. Lineage (GTDB taxonomy): Bacteria > Pseudomonadota > Alphaproteobacteria > Rhizobiales > Stappiaceae > Roseibium. The sequence continues at coordinate 4,088 of NZ_JAILWL010000401.1, read as the reverse complement.
ATCACCATTGGGCCTTTGCGGGTTGGCGCTCCAATGGACCAAGGATTGTTTCCTATTTTTTTCTCACGGCCGCCCCAGGGTGCCATCGCTGGGCTTGCGTTGGTCGTGATGATCCCGATGCATCCCGCTTCAGCCGCCATCCGCGTGAAGTACATGGCAGTCCCGAAATGCCCGGAGCGGCGCACCGAAACCACACCGACTCCATGTGCTTTGGATCGTCGAATTGCTTCTGACATTGCGGTATGAGCAATATCCTGTCCAATCCCGTTGTGCCCATCCAGCACAGCAATTGCACCGCCATCGATGACAATTTCTTTTTCTGCCGTTCGATCGGTGGCACCTGTGGCGATCCGCTCCAAATACCATGGCAATCTGAGCAAACCGTGCGACTGATGCCCCCAAAGCTCAGCACACACCAGTGTTTCGGCCACCAACTTTGACGTTTCAGGACGCACCTTCGCCGCGGCCAGCATTGAGCGAGAAAATTCGAGCAGTTGGTCTGACGTAAATTTCATATTGTTTTCTTTCAAGGTCCGTCAACAAGATCACAACCACTTTTTGCAGCCTAACCTTGCAAGAACCTTTCAGCTCGTCTTTTTGCAAGGCTTCGATTGCAGGAACCGTAACAATTAAAAGGTAGCAAAGGGCTCCAAGCGGCCGGTCGACCTAACCAGCGGGGCCACGGTGTCTGGAGGCAAAGCAGACATTGAACTTTGGCATACAGGCGTGATTCAAGCTCCGAAAAGGAGCCTTGAATATGAGACACACCCTCTCCGATGCCGAATGGCGGGTGATAGCACCAGTCCTTCCATGCAAGCCGCGAGGCGTCCCGCGTGTAGATGACAGGCGTGTCCTGAACGGCATTTTCTGGGTCTTGCGGTCGGGAGCGCCTTGGCGTGATCTGCCCGAGCATTTCGGCCCCTACACCACCTGCTACAATCGCTTCGTGCGTTGGCGTCGCGCAGCCGTTTGGGGTCGTATCCTGACTGCCATCTCGCATCGGGACGATGCCGAGGTGCAAATAATCGACAGCACGATTGTCCGCGCCAATCAGCACGCAAGTTGCATCCGGAATAGTGCTAGCGAAGGCTTTGGGCGTTCGCGTGGAGGGCTGACGACCAAAATCCACGCCGTTGTCGATGCGAACGGACTGTCGCTCCAAGTCATGATTACCGGCGGTCAGCAGCATGACAGTCTGATGGCTCGGGCTCTACTTGAAAACCTACCGAGCGGCGGAATGGTTCTTGCCGACAAGGCTTACCATGCGACCGAGATAAGAACTTTCGTAAGTTCACGTGGAGGCTGGGCGAACATCCCACCCCGTCGGAACCGGCGCGATCCGATCTGCTTTAGTCCGTATCTCTACCGTCATCGAAATCACGTTGAGCGGTTATTCAACCGGATCAAACACCGTCGGCGCATCGCTACGCGGTATGAGAAACACGCAGCCAACTTCCTTGCCTTCGTCAAGCTCGCTGCCATCCGGCTTTGGCTACGCGTTAATGAGTCCACGGCCTAGTCCACCAGCTTTCGTGAGCGATGTTTTCAATCGTTGCAGGTATGTCGGCAAGGGGGCGTTTCAGCCCCACTTCACATCACATGTGAGCATGTAGCCGGAGCCGTAGATGGTGCGGATAAGGGCCGGGCCATCCTTGCGATTGAGTTTCTTGCGGATACGCGAGATGCGGACATCGATGGATCGATCCAGGCTTTCGTCCCTGCCGCCATGTTCCAGCAGATAGTCGCGCGTCAGCACGCGCTTGGGTGCACGCAGAAGCGCTTCCAGCAAGGTGGCCTCACCGGTGGAGAGAAATGTCTCCTCGCCCTCCGGGGTCACCAGGCAGTGGGATGAGGGCTGATATGTCCAGCCTTCGAAGTGCGCCATCTGGGTCTCGGCAGCCGGTTGAACCTGATCGGACGACCGGCGCAGGATCGAGCGGATGCGGGCAACGACCTCGCGTGGGTCAAAGGGTTTGACAACATAGTCATCCGCGCCAAGTTCCAGACCCATCACCCGGTCTGTGGAGTGGCCGCGTGCCGACAAGACGATGATCGGCACAGAGGATTGCCGCCGGATCTCATTGATGAGTGCCATGCCTTCCATATCCGGCAGGCCGAGATCGATGATGCAGGCATCGGGTGTGCGGGTACTGAGCGCCGCAAGTACGGATGCCGCGGTCGAAAAGACCTCGCCCTCGATGTCGAACTGGGTCATCGCTTCCTGAAGAAGCCGGCCAATCTCCGGTTCGTCATCGACAATAAAAACCGTTCTCTGGGCGGGTGAGCGCATATGCCGGGTTTATCCTTTAGGAGAGTATTTCGTGCAGCGTGTTCGCCAGTTGATCATCTGCGAAGGGTTTCGCCAAGACCGGAAATTCGCAAGCCTCGCCCTGGCCGGCCAGAGCCGACCAGTCCGCGTAACCGGACATGAGAGCTATGCCGAGATCCTGCCGTTTCTGACGAATCTCGCGGGCAAGCGCCAGACCATTGATCTGACCAGGCATGATGATGTCACTGAGCACACCGCGCAGTTCCGGCAGGTCAAGGGCTAACTGGCAGGCATCCGCCGCACTTTCAGCCCTCAAGACCGTATAGCCAAGGTTCTGAAGCTGATCGGTGACGGCATTGGCGACATCCGGATCGTCCTCCACCAGAAGAAGAAGTTCACCCTCACCGCGTTTCAGATCGGCTTTCTTAGTCGTGTCGCCTCCGGCTTTTCCGGCCAATTCCATTTCTTGATACGGGAGATAGAGCGTCAACCGCGTGCCTTTGCCTGGCTTGCTGTCCACCTGGATCGCCCCGCCAGACTGATGGATGAAGCCGTAGACCATGGAAAGGCCAAGGCCGCTGCCGGTGCCAAAATTCTTGGTGGTGAAGAACGGTTCGAAAATACGCAGTCGGGTTTCTTCATCCATGCCGGTGCCGGTGTCTTCCACCACGATCCTTGCATAGCGCCCGGCCTCTAACCCCAGTTCGTCGGCGATGCGTTTTTCAAGCTGTGTCTCGGACAAGCCGATTCGCAGCGTGCCGCCTTCAGGCATGGCATCACGGGCATTGAACGCAAGGTTGATCAGGGCTGTTTCCATCTGGGTCGGGTCGATCCGCGCACCGATGCCTTTGTCAGCGACATCCGTTTCAAGCGTGATGCTGGAAGGCAGGGAGCCGTCGAGCAACCGACCCGCGCTTGCGACGACCTGCGCCAGACATACGGTTTGTGGGTCGATCGCCTTACCCCGGCTGAAGGCCAGCAAACGCTGGATCAGATCGGTGCCGCGTTTGGTCGCCTCCAGCATCGGCGAGAGTTTTTTGTCGAGTGCTGCTTTGTCGACAGGGCCTTCCATGCGACTGACACTCAGCAGGTTGCCCATCAGGATCGCAAGCAGGTTGTTGAAATCGTGGGCGAGACCGCCGGTCAGTTTGCCGACCGCATCCATGCGCTGGGACTGCACCAGGGTTGCCTCGGCCTGTTTCTGGTCCGTTGCGTCCAGCGATAGCACGAATATGCCGAGCGTGCGGCCGTCCACCGTCATGTCCGGGATCAGGGTGGAGCGCATATAGGCGATCGTGCCGTCGGAGCGCTTGCGTTGATATTCATAGCTGACCGCGTTGCCTTCAAAGGCGCGATTGATATGAGGCAGGAGTTCCTGAAACAGTTCCTCACCGACCACATCCGGCGCCGGGCGCCCGGCTATTGAGGCGACCGACTGGCCGAACCAGTCCGCATAGCGCCGGTTGGCGAAGCGGAAGATCGGGCCGGGGGAGAGATAGGCGATCAATGCCGGAATGTTGTCGGTGACCAACCGCAGCCAGTCTTCCGACTGCTGCAGGGCGCGGGTGCGCTCTTCCACCGTTCGCTCCAGCTTTTCCTGACGCTGACGTTCTTCGGTGACGTCGGAATAGATCGTTACGAAGCCGCCCTGCGGCAGCGGTGTTCCGGAAACCGCAATAATCTGGCCGTTGGGCCGGACGCGTTCGAAATAATGCGGCTCGAACAGTTTCGCCCGCTCTATCCGTCGCGCGATCTTGCCTTCAATGTCGCCGGGCCCATATTCGCCGCGTTCCGCATTCACCCGGATAAAGGCTTCCAG
>NZ_JAILWL010000400.1 GCF_025698965.1 Roseibium sp. | reverse complement strand
CCCCCCCTGCGATCATTGCGAGAGGAATGATGTAAAGACCGAGGCCAAGCGCCATGGCGGTCAACGCGACCTTCAGCCAGTTTTCACCGATCATTCCTGCGGCAATGAAGACAGCGCCGCAAACCGGCGGAGTAATTGTTGAAATCAGGGCAAACCAGAACACGAAAAGATGTGCCTGGAGTGGCTCCAGCCCCTGCTGAATCAAAGCCGGGCCTGCAACAGAGACGCAGATGACATAGGCCGCCGTAGTAGGGACTTCCATGCCCAGAAACAGGCAGGCAAGCGCCGTCAATAGCAAGGACGGCCACAACATCCCGCCGGACCCGGAAAGGATCAGCGACGTGATTTTTACACCAAGCCCGGTGATGGCAAGCACACCGATAATGATGGAGGCACAGACAATGATCGAGGCGATAACCGAAACCTGACGCGCGGCGGTCAGAACCGCATTTTCCAGCCGGGTCAGGATCTGCTTCAGATCAAAGGTTCCCGTTGCATTGAAGAACAGCAGCACGAACCCTGCGATAATGGCCATGCAGGCGGCGTATTGCGGCGTGAATTGCGCAATGAACATGCCGTAAAGCAGCACCAGAAACGGCACGAGAAAGAATACCGATGTGATTGCGACCCGGCGAAGGTTGGGCCGTTCCTCAACCGCGAGGGCGGCAAGATCGTAATTACGGGCATAGGCGTTGATGCCAACCCAGACCGCGAAAAAATAGAGAATGGCCGGCAGAAGTGCCGCCATCATGATCTGCGTGTAGGGGACACGTGTCAGTTCCACCATGACAAAGGCGCCTGCCCCCATCAGCGGCGGCATGATCTGCCCGCCGGAAGAGGCCACCGCCTCCACAGCTGCCGCCAGCCTTTTCGGATAGCCGAGCCGTGTCATTGCCGGCAGCGTGATTGCACCGGTGGAGGCCACATTGGCTGACGCGGACCCCGAAATCGAGCCGAACAAGGCGGACGACAGGACTGAGACCTTGGCCGCCCCACCTTTCAGTCTTCCGGCGGCAGCCGCCGCAAGGTTCATGAAACCCTGACCGGCTTCACCGGCATTCAGAACCGCTCCGAATATGACGAAAATGGCAACGACATTGACCGATACACCCGTCAGACTGCCCCAGATGCCACCTTCTGCGATGGTCAGTGTTCCAAGAAAACTTGCAATTGGCGTTCCGGAATGTCCGAATTCGCCCGGGATGTGCTGGCCAAAAAGTCCATAGGCAAGCGCGAGCGTGGCGACGATCGGCAATGGCCAGCCAATAGCCCTTCGCGCGGCCTCCAGAACCGTCACCAGCAGGACAAAGGCGATAAGGATCTGAAAGTCGCCTTCCAGAAAGCCATATTGGTCTGACAGCATCTCCTGGTTGACCGCGACCCACAGACAAGCCGCAACACCTGCCGCGCAAATGAGAACGCCACTGGCTTTCTTCATGAACCCGCCGTCAGCGAACAGAAAGATCCATGGCAGCGCCAATGCGAGGTGGACTGGCCGACTGACAAGGTTCGGCACCAGGCCTGAAAAAATCAGTCCCAGGTGAAAGACCACCAGAACAATTGCCAGTCCAAGCATTGCCGTTCGCCCAAACGGCGTCGTTGCGGGTTCAGTGTTAAGCATCTGATTTTTCGAAAAAGACAACTTCCGGCGGAGGCCAGCGCAGGTTTATCTGGTCATCGCACCGGGCAAAATACCCGGTGCGACGTGGGTTCGAACGGCAAAACCGCCAGAAATCCGAACATTATTTCTGGGTGTCGGTCAGATCGATACCGGCTTCTTCGTAGTAACGGATTGCACCTGGGTGGATTTTGCCGGTGATGTTGGCCATCAGGTCCTGGTCGACCCCGTTCCACCACGGTGCGCTTTCACCCATTTTTGCTTTTTGTTCCCAGTAAGTCTTTGTCAGGGCATAGGCCGTGTCGTCATCCATTGCCGTAGTCGTATAGGCAACCACCGGCAGGGATGTTGTAGTGATGTCTTCACTCTGACCGGTATAGGTTCCGGCCGGGATCACCAGCTTGGTGCGTTTTGATTGTGCGATCTGGTCATCATCCAGCGAAATGACGGTCACACCGGTTGACGCCGCCGCCTCGATAACATTCGGTGCCGGCCAGGAACCCGCCGTCACGAAGCCGTCGATCTGGCCGTTCTTGAGCGCAGCAACCGCATTGGAGAGTTCCACCTCAGCAAGATCGACTTTACCTTCCAGGCCGAACAGCTTGAGATATTTTTCCCCTTCGCGTGCGCCGAAAGAGCCTTTACCGAGCAGGATCGTCTTGCCTTCCATCCCGGCAAAATCGGTTACACCGCTCTTTTCCGACATGACAAAATGCATGGTCAGCGACGGGATCGGGAACAACGCACGGATCTCGTCGAATTTCGGATCTCCCTTGCCTTCGAACATCGCCTTGCCACCTTGGGCGAGCTTCACAAGCACTGGAGGGGTCGTGAACACATAATCCGCACCGCGCGCCCGGGCTTCCATGACATTCTGGACCGACCCCTGGCTTTCTTCGACCGTGACGATCATGTCACCATCGCTGCCGGCCTTGATGGCCTCGGCAATCTGAACTCCCATCTGGTAGTAGGACGAACTCGATTTTGCCGATTTGTAGGTAATTCGTGTTTCGGCCTGCGCCTCCGCTGCAGCAAATGACAACGACAGGCCAAGGGCCAGTTTGAGAAGATTTGATTTCATGAATTTGCTCCCAATTTTGTCGAAAGGTTATTGCGCGCGTGAGGGCGAGGCAATGTATTTGTCTGACAAATATTCAGCGCGCTCCGCTCATGTCAGCAAGGTCAGATTCGGGAAAATCCGCCCAGTCGATCAGACTTGGTTCAGAACCCGCCGGCGGATGGTCTGGATTCCCGCGCCCACGGCACTCGGCTCCACCGGGATCCGGCTTTGAACCAGATCCGGCCCGGGAACGGCCCGACCGAAATGGTCCCTGTGCCGGTACGAGGAGGCGTCAATAAGCATCTGCCGCAACGCCGGTGGCGCCTCGCCACCGAATACGATCGCAGCAGGGTCAAGAATTGCACAAAGGTTGCGGACAATCCGGTTGAGGGCTGGTGTGACTCGCTCAATCCAATCGCGAACTCCGGGCCATTCAGGATCAAAATTGGTTTTCAGTGCTTTTATTGACGGTACGTCGACACCGTTTTCGCGCAGTGCCTTGATCAGATATTGCAACGCCGGACGGTCTTCCCTTTCGTCTTGCGGAAATGACGCGGTCAATTCGGCAGCGTTCCGGTTGAAGCCATAATAGGGTCGCCCTTCAAGTACCAGACCGCCACCGAAGCCGTAGTTGAACGACAGATAGGCAAAGGTCGGATAGGTTTTGCCTGCACCGCTCCAAAGCTCAGCAATTGCCCCCAAGGTCGCGTTGTTTTCCGCATAAGCTGGGGACTTGAAAGCAGCGGAAAAGTACTCCTCGACAGGAACTTCCGTCCATCTGCTCAAGGGAACCGGAGTGGTGAACCTGTTTTCGCTCGACACACGAAAACCCTGGATCGAAACGCCGCAGCCGGCGATCCGCATCGGATCGAGCTCCAGGCTTTCAAGTTTCGACATGGACGTTTCATACGCCGCCGAAATCACCGCTTCCGGATCATTTGGATCAACATCTATCCGTGTCTGGGAGAGAATATTTCCGACAAGATCGACCCAAACGGTTTCAACAGTGTTGGTATCAACCGATATTCCAACGCTGCAGGCGCCCGACGGATTGACGGCCAATCTCGGGCTGGGCTTGCCGCGCCCCTGAATGACTGGTTCGCGCCGTTCAAGAAACCCCTTTTCGAGCAGTTCTTCGGTTAAACGATGAACTGATTGTTGAGATAATCCGGTCGGCTCAGGCAAGTCTGCACGTGCAACCAATTCGTTCACTCGCACGGCTTCCAAAATGGCGGCACTGCTCGGCCCGATCGGAAAAAGCCCATTACCTTCTGAGACTTGCTGGTTCTGATCTTCTACTACCACAGATTGATTTTCCAAAACATTCCAATCGAAACGGCACCCTATCCTATTCGTCCGTGAAGGTCCCGCCAATCCCTGTCATAAAAATATTACTTTTCATGAGTAAAAAATAATAATACTCATAATGGGTGATAAAGTTTAGCGATACGGAAATGGGAGGTTCCAGGTCATGGACGGTATCAGCGCGCGCAATCTGCGAATGGAGTTTGGCGACTTCGTCGCTGTAAAAGACGTCAGTTTCGAAGTCGCCTCTGGCGAATTCGTCACACTTCTTGGTCCGTCGGGATGTGGCAAGACCACCCTCTTGAAGATGATTTCCGGCTTCGTGACCCCGACAGGGGGTCAGATCCATCTCGCCGGCAAGAATGTCACCGACACTCCCCCGGAAAAGCGTGACACCGCCCTCTGCTTCCAGTCATACGCCTTGTTTCCTCATCTCACCGTTCAGGAAAATCTGGAATTTGGGCTGCGCCAGAAAAAGGTTGGTCAGACAGATCGCAAGGAGCGCCTGGATGCAGTTATCGAAAACCTTGATCTGTCGCTGCATCTTGCCAAACTTCCCAATCAGCTTTCCGGCGGCCAACAGCAACGGGTCGCGCTTGGTCGCGCCCTTGTCATGCGGCCCAACGTCATCCTGTTCGACGAACCCCTTTCCAATCTCGATGCCAAGCTGCGCGACCAGGTACGAATCGAAATCCGCCGCATTCAGCGTGATTTCGGCCTGACGGCAATCTACGTGACACATGACCAGGCAGAAGCACTCGCCATGTCTGACCGGGTTTTCGTCATGAATGGTGGCCGGATCGAACAGGCCGACACGCCTGAAGAACTTTACAGTGCCCCGAAAACCAGCTTTGTCGCCGACTTCATCGGCAGCGCCAATGTTCTGGAAGCCCAGGTCAAATCAACGAATGGCAATGGCGAAATCGAACTGACAACACCCCTTGGCCGGCTCGTTGCCACTTCCTCCAATCCACCCAAATCCTCAAAGGTCAAGATTTGCTGGCGGCCGGAACATGCGGACATGTCGGCCAATGGCGAAAACCAGCTGACAGCGCGGGTCAAGCACCGGGCCTTTCAGGGTCACTTCACAGATCTGCATGTTGATGCCGGTGGTGCGGAATATCGTGTCCAGACCAACAAACCTGCAATCCGCGAAGGAGACGTTGTCACCTTTTCCCTGCGACCGGACCAGATCGTGCTTCTGGAGGCCGTGGCATGAAATTGAAGAAATTTCTTCTGATTCTGGCTTTGCTGACGCCCGGGCTCGGGCTGATCGTCGCCTTGATCGGGGTGGCGGTCTACATTGCGATTGCCCAGTCCTTTGGATTTTACAACCTCGCCGGTGAAAGCGGTTTTTCCCTGGAGTTCTGGGACAAGATGCTGGACCGCAAGGTCTACAACAGAGCTGTCGCCTACTCGATCTACGTTGGCGTCATCAGTGCATTCCTGTCCGTCATGTTTGCTTATCCGCTTGCGATCTGGTTACGCAAACCCTTCCCCGGCTCGCTTGCAATCGGCGCGATGCTGAAAGCACCGCTCCTGGTTCATGGACTGGTCGCGGCTTTCCTTTTCATCAACGTGATCGCCTATCACGGCGTCCTTAACCAGTTGATGCAGGGCCTGGGCCTCTGGGACGAACCGCAGCGCATGCAGAACGATCGTAACGCCATTGGTGTTCTGCTCTTGCAAACCTGGAAGAACATGCCTTTTGCCCTGCTCCTGCTAACCGGAGCCGTGCAGAGCATTTCCGACGACGTGCTCAACGCCGCAAGAGATCTTGGTGCCGGCAGTTTCGCCCGGTTTCGCAAGGTGATTGCACCGCTCACCGTGTCCGCCATGCAAGCCTCTCTCATCATCGTCTTTATCGGAGCGCTGGCCGATTTCAGTTTCCAGGTGATAGCTGGCCCGACCAATCGTCAATCGCTTTCTCAGTTAATGGTGTTTTTCAAGTCCAGCGGCCGCTGGAATGACGCGGCGGTTGTCGGGGTCAGCCTGATGGTCATCGCCATTGTCGGCGCAGGTCTGCTGGCTGCAGTGACCCGTTTCACTTTGCGTGGGAGGGTCGCATGACTGCTGCCCGGTTCAACAAAATCCTGCTGGTCTTGCTGCTCAGTCTGACCGCGATCTGGCTGATTGTGCCATTCACCATGGCCGTTCTGTGGTC